>JBCBME010000504.1:0-1860 GCA_039822945.1 Pseudomonadota bacterium | reverse complement strand
TATTGCCTATTTAGAAAGTCTACAGCGTATCACTTCGACCTAGGGAATATGAGGTTCACCCGCGCCCAAGGAGCCAAATCTGAAGTGCGTGCTTACCAGAATGTGTCCGAGCCCATAGATCCAAGCTATTCGCTCATCACGCGGCACCACAACCCACCGTCGCTACATGGTGGCACGTGACTCTCACTTTCCTAATTTGCTCCTACTCTGCATAATGACTTGGGTGAGATATTCAGAGGTATAGCTTCAGCAAGTTGAACCGCTGAGCGTCATCTTCGATGCGGGCATCACTCACCAATTTCCCGAAGATGCACAAAGCGAAGCCCGCCCCAGGCGGGCCGTTCCTTTGTCTGTCGGAGGCTCTGGAACGTCCTTCGCATATCGTCTAGCGTTTCCCCATGGAGGGGCCGGTGACACTGTTGTGCACCCCCCAAGGTACCGCAAGATCGCGCATCCAACGCGCGACACACTTCAGACTTCAGGGAGTCTTTCATGAACAAGGTCAAAGGCTTGGCAGCCGTCGCGCTGCTGATGTCCACCACGACGCTGGCGCATGCCGAAACGCTGCGCTGGGCGCGCGCGGGCGATGCGCTCACGCTCGATCCCCACGCGCAAAACGAGGGGCCAACGCACACGATCCGCCACCAGATGTACGAGCCGCTCATCATCCGGGACACCACGGGCGCGTTCGAGCCCGCGCTCGCCACCGACTGGGCACCGAGCGCTGATGATCCCAATGTCTGGGTCTTCAACCTGCGCGAGGGCGTCACATTCCACGGCGGCGAGGCGTTCACAGCCGAGGACGTGGTCTTCTCCTTTGAACGCGCCAAGCAGCCCAACTCCGACATGAAGGAGCTCATCAACTCCATCGTCGAAGTGCGCGCGGTTGATGATTTCACTGTCGAGATGGTGACCGACGGGCCAAACCCGATCCTCACCTCGAACCTCACCAACCTTTTCATCATGGATAAGGGCTGGTCCGAGGCCAACAACACCGTCAACGTGCAGGACTTCGAGGGCGGCGAGATCACCTTTGCCACCACCAATGCCAATGGCACCGGGCCTTACGTCCTTCAGACGCGGGAGCCTGACGTGCGTACCGTGATGGTCCGCAATGAGGACTATTGGGGGCGCGACCAGTTCCCGATGGAAGTCTCCGAGATCATCTACACCCCGATCCAGAACGCCGCGACCCGCGTTGCCGCGCTTTTGTCGGAGGAGGTGAACTTCCTGCAGGATATGCCCGTGCAGGACATTGAGCGCGTCAATGATGCCGAGGGGCTCGTGGTCAAGCAGGCGCCTCAGAACCGGGTCATCTTCTTCGGGCTGAACCAGGGCGCGGCGGACATCGAGGCCGACAACGTCGAGGGGGCCAACCCACTTGCCGATGCGCGCGTGCGCAAAGCGATGTCGATGGCCATCAACCGCGATGCCATCCAGCAGGTCGTGATGCGCGGCCAGTCGGAGCCCGCGGGCATGATCGCGCCGCCCTTCGTCAACGGCTGGACGGCTGAGATGGACGCCGAATCCTCCACCGATGTGGCCATGGCCCAAGGGCTGATGACCGAGGCGGGCTACGGTGATGGCTTCTCGATCCGGCTCGACTGCCCCAACGATCGCTACATCAACGATGAGGCGATTTGTCAGGCCGCTGTCGGCATGCTGGGTCAGATCGGCGTGACGGTGAACCTCGACGCCAAGCCCAAGGCTCAGCACTTCCCGCTCATCACCGAGGGCCAGACGGACTTTTACATGCTGGGCTGGGGCGTGCCGACCTACGATTCCGAGTACATCTTCAACTTCCTCGTCCATGGTCGTGAAGACAGCATCGGTACGTGGAATGGCACGGGCTTTGACAAC
>JBCBME010000503.1:0-1873 GCA_039822945.1 Pseudomonadota bacterium | reverse complement strand
CGTCTGGTCGGTGATCGTGGGGCTTGTGCTCTTTGGGGAGCCGCTCGACAGCTTCGTGATCCTGGGCGGGCTCATGATCATCGCGGCGGTGAGTTACATGACCTTCCGCGAGGCTGCTCTGCGCCGGGCGGTCACGCCACCAAGCCCGGCGACAAAGCTCTGATCCCTATTCGGCGGGCGACATCCGCGCGAGCTGCGCATCCCGCCAGCGCACGAAGAGGATCGCCGCGACACCGGCAATCGACGTGGCACACATGATGTAGATGAGCGGGAAGGCCGAGCCGCCTGTCCCCAGCGCAGCCCCGGCCAACGCAGAAAGAGCAGCACCGCCCCCCAGCATCATCGCCCCGCCAAGGCCCGACGCCGTGCCCGCAAGCTGCGGCCGCACCGAAAGCATGCCGGAGGTGGCATTGGGGATCACCATCCCGTTGCCGAGCCCCACAAAGGTCATGAACGCAAAGAAGATCAGCGCGCTCTGGATCCCGCTGGCAAAAACCACGAGGAGCGCGATCATCCCGCCCGAGCACAAAAGCGAACCCGCAAGGATCATCCGGTTGATCCCGAAGCGGACGGAGTAGCGCCCAGAGACCCAGTTACCCACGAAGTATCCGATGGCGGGCGCGCCAAAATAGATGCCGAGCTCACTGGGCGAGAGCCCAAAGACAGACGCGCCCACGTAAGGCGCCCCGCCCAGATAGGCAAAGAAGGCCCCCGAGGAGAACGCTGCAGCCAGGTTGTAGCCCCAGAAGCGCGGGGATTTCAGCAGGGCAGGGTAGTCTTTCACCTGATCGCGAAAGCTGCTCTGCTTGAGCGGGGCGGTCTCCCCCAGATCGAGCCAGGCCAGCGCGAAAAGCACGCCGCCGAGGATGAGCAACATCCAGAAGTTCGCCCGCCAGCCAAAGCTGTCATCGAGGATACCTCCGAGGGCAGGCCCGATCATCGGCACCACCGACATCCCCATCGTCAGGTAGCCCAGCATTGAGGCCGCTTTGTCCTGGCTCACCAGATCGCGGACGATGGCGCGCGAGAGGACCATACCCACCACGATGGCCGCCTGCGCCATGCGAAACGCCAGAAAGATCTCCACCGTCGGCGCGAGAAGCGTGCCCACCGTGGCGATCATGAAGAGGACAATGCCCCCCAGCACCACCGGACGCCGCCCATAGCGGTCAGAAATCGGCCCCACGAAGAGCTGCAGCACCGCGTTAAAGCCGAGATAGAGCGCCACCGAGAGCTGCATGATCCCGTAATCGGTCGCGAAATACTCCGTCATCCCCGGCAGCGAGGGCAGAAACACGTTCATCCCAAGCGCAGAGAGGCCCGCCAAGAGGATCAGCGTCGACAGATGCGGTGGCGTTGTGCGGTCCAGATAGCGGACCTGGGAGGGATCAGGCATGAGTGAGATCTAGTGGCTTGGACTCAGTTCACCACGCACAGGGGCAACCGCTCAAGTGCACATTCGCTTCCGCGCCCCTTTCCAGCCTGCTCAAATCGCGTGCGGGTCAGTCTATCGGCAGGGCGTTTTTCTCTTTCATTGCGCCGCAATGCAGCATAACGAAAGAAAACTGCGCGACGAATTGAAGGAGCCCCCATGTCAGACATCCTCTCAGAGCTGGAAGATCGGCGGGCCACAGCACGCCTCGGGGGCGGGGAAAAGCGTATCGAGGCCCAGCATTCCAAGGGCAAGCTGACGGCGCGGGAGCGTATCGACCTCCTCCTCGATGAGGGCTCGTTCGAAGAGTTTGACATGTTCGTCACCCATCGCTGCACCGATTTCGGCATGGAGAAGATGAAGCCGCCGGGCGACGGCGTTGTCACCGGTTGGGGCACCATCAATGGTCGGCAGGTCTACGTGTTCAGCCAGGATTTTACG
>JBCBME010000502.1:0-1901 GCA_039822945.1 Pseudomonadota bacterium | reverse complement strand
CGCCCGCAAAAGGAAGAGGATCTGGAGCGCCTCAAGGGTCTCCTCGAGGATATCCACGGCACCTTCATCGACCACGTGCAGACGCGGCGGGGTGCCAAGCTCGCCGACGATGACCGCCTCTTCACCGGGGAGATCTGGGTGGGGCGCAAGGGCGTCGATGTGGGCCTCGCCGACGCCGTGGGCCACCTCATCCCCGTCATGAAGGAACGCTTCGGCAAGAAGGTCCGCTTTCGCCGCTACGGCCAGCGCCGCCCGCTGCTCAGCCGGCTCGGCGCGCAGGCGCTCGGTGATGTGAGCCATTCCATCGAAGAGCGGGCCGCCTACGCCCAGTTCGGCCTCTGAGATGATCGTCAAGATCGTCACGTTTTTCCTGATCGGCATCGCGGTTCTGGCCATGTTCGGCCGCCTGCGGTTTCCGACGCTGCCGGGGGCAGATGCCGTGCGCAAGCTGCGATCGAAGAAGTGTCGCGTCTGCGGGCGCCCGCGTATCGGCAAGGGCCCCTGTCCCTGCGGTAAAGATACATGATCCTAGCCTGGGTCTCGGTCGCGCTCGGCCTCGTCATCCTCCTCCTTGCGGGGGATGTGCTCGTAAAGGGCGCTGTGAACCTTGCGCTCAGGCTCGGGATCCCCGCGCTCATCGTGTCGCTGACGATCGTGGCTTTTGGCACCTCCGCGCCCGAGCTTCTGATCGCAATCGACGCTGTGCTGAGCGATCAGCCGGGCCTCGCAGTGGGCAACGTGGTGGGCTCGAACACGGCCAACATCCTCCTCGTGCTGGGGATGCCCGCGCTCGTCTTCACGATGTCGACGCGCGATTGCGACACCTCCAAAAGCTACGTCTACATGATGCTGGGCTCTCTCCTCTTTATCGGGATCGCCTTCACGGCCCCGCTCACCTGGTGGCACGGGCTCGTCTTGCTGGGGGCGCTCTCGCTCGTCCTCTGGGATCAGGCCATGGACGCCAAACGCGCCCGGGACGCCGCCGCAGGCCCCACGGGCGAGGAAGAGCCGGAGGGCGCGGACCCCGAGCTGCCGGGCTGGCGCATCGCGCTTTTCGTGGGGCTGGGGCTCCTCGGCCTGCCGCTGGGGGCCGATCTGTTGGTGGATGGTGCCTCGGACATCGCGCGAAAGTTCGGTATGTCAGACGCCCATATCGGGCTCACGCTCGTGGCCATCGGCACCTCGCTGCCCGAACTCGCCACCACCATGGTGGCCGCCTACCGCCGTCAGGCGGACGTGGCGCTGGGGAACGTGATCGGCTCGAACCTCTTCAACCTTCTGGCCATCATGGGGGTGACCGCGCTCGTGGCCCCCATCGCCGTGGCCGACCAATTCCTGCGACTGGACTTCTGGATCATGCTCGCCGCCTCGCTCGTGCTGGCGCCGTTCGTCTTTCTAAAGTGGTACCTGTCGCGCATCTGGGGGGCGATCTTCATGGTGACCTACGTGGCCTACATCATAAAGGTGCTCGTCTGATGCGCGCGCTTGTGACCGGCGCAGGGGCGCGCCTGGGAAAGGCCATGGCGCTCTATCTGGCCGGGCGCGGCTATGACGTGGCCGTGCATTATGCCAGCTCCGAGGAGGGCGCCCGCGCCGTCGTGGCGGAGATCGAGGCGATGGGCCAGCGCGGCGTGGCGCTCCAGGCCGACCTCCTCGAGGAGGCCGCCGTGCAGGCGCTCCTCCCCGCCGCGGCTCAGGCGCTCGGTGGGCCGATCACCTGCCTCATCAATAACGCCTCGATCTTTGAATACGACAACATCCAGACCGCCACGCGCGACAGCTGGGACCGTCACATTGAATCGAACCTGCGCGCGCCCTTCACGCTCACCCAGGCACTGGCCGCACAGGCGCCCGAGGCAGACAGCGACGGGGAGCCTCTGGCCTCCGGCCTTGTGGTCAAC
>JBCBME010000501.1:0-1902 GCA_039822945.1 Pseudomonadota bacterium | reverse complement strand
CCGCGCAAAACTCCAACGCCGCGCTGGCCCAGCTCGCCCCGACCGTCCAGTGGCAGCAGAGCCACGTGGCCGGAGACAAGATCTTCTGCGTTTACCTCGCCGACGGAGAAGACGCGATCCGGGAGCATTCCGAGATCAGCGGTATTCCCATCACGGCGATCTACCCCGTTGATCGCGTGATGGACCCGTCTTCTGCCCAAGGGTAAAAGACACCATGACAGAGATCTTCGGAATTCCCGTCGAGGAAGAAATCACGACGCAAGAGGGCCTGCGCACCTACCGCAACCCGCCGTCTCGCTTTGTCGCCAACAAGGTCATCGATCATGTCGATGACCTCGCGCGCCGCTTCATTGCAGCCTCATCAATGGTGGTGCTGGCAACGCGGCGCCCCGATGGCGGCATCGACATCACCCCGAGGGGTGATCCGCCGGGCTTTGTTCAGGTGCTGAGTGAGGGCGTGATCGCCCTCCCCGATCGCTTGGGCAACAACCGGGCGGATGCGTTTGAAAACATCCTGCGCGATCCGGGCGTTGGCCTCTATTTCATCATTCCCGGCCACCGGGACAGTCTGCGCCTTTCGGGGCAGGCGAGGATCGTGCGGGACGCCAAGCTCCTCAAAAGCATGGAGGTGCGCGGCCACACGCCGGACCTCGCGATCCTGGTGAAGGTGGAGGCGCTGCTCAGCCACTGCCCCAAGGCCTTCGTACGGGCGGGCATGTGGGAGAGCGATGTCTGGCCCGATATCAGCGACGTGCCTTCGGCGGGCGAGTTTCTGAAAATTCACGGCAGCCTGCCCGATCCCGTCTCGGAGGTGGATGGCATCGTCGTGAGAGACGGCGAAAACCGGCTCTACTGACGCGCCGCGGCTGCGAGCTGCGCGATCAGTGCCTCTTGGCTGCCGGTCGGGTCCTGGGGCGCCTGATAGGCAGCCAGGGCAACCGAGGCCAGCGGTGGGAGACCCAGCGCTGCAGGCGCGGGCACGAGCGGGGGCAGAATTGTCTGTGACGGCATGACCGTGAGCGCGAGCCCGGCCTGAACGAGCGTGCGCACACCCACCGGATGGGGGCTGAGATGGGAAACGCGCCCCTTCATCCCCGCCGCGTCCAGAGCACGCAGGGCGTAGCGCCGGAGATCGCGGCCATCTGTCAGGAATGCCAAGGGCACAGGCCCATCCTCCGGCATCGCAAAGCCGGGCCCGGCGGCCCATGCGAGAGCCACCGAGTAGACGAACGCGCGAAAGCTGTGGCGCCCCGGATCCATCATGAAGGCCACATCGATCTCGCCATCCTCAAGCCGCTGGAGGAGCTGGTCACTGCGGGCGCACTGGATCTGGATCTGGATGTCGGGCCGAAGCCGGGCGAAAGCGCCCAGCGCTTCGGGGATCGTCGACATGGCCAGCGTGACTGTGGTCCCGAGCCTCAGCACCTGTCTTGTGTCCGCGGCCTGCACGGCCTCGACCGCCTCCTCGGAGAGCGACAGGATGCGGCGGACGTAGACGAGAAAGAGCTCCCCGTTCGGGGTGAGGGCGACCTTCTTGCCGCGCCCGCGCGAGACAAGCTCTTGCCCGAGGCTCGTCTCGAGCTTGGCCATCTGCGCGCTGATAGCGGACTGCACCGTGTTTTGCCGGGCCGCGACTTGGGTGAAGCTGAGCTCCTCGGCCAACATGGCGAAGGTGCGCAGCTCCTTGAGATGCTGAAAAATCTGCATATTAGATTTTTAGCACCGGATCAGATCGTTTCCTAGATTTCATGTGCGCCGCTATGGCTGGGCCAAAGGGTCAGAGGTCAGCTGAAATGGAACAGTCCGTCGGGTTTTACGTCGTGGCCATCGCGGCCATCCTTCTGACAGGGGTCTCCAAAAGCGGGTTCGGGGGCGGGTTGGGCGTGATGGCGGTGCCGCTCA
>JBCBME010000500.1:0-1903 GCA_039822945.1 Pseudomonadota bacterium | reverse complement strand
CCCAGCTCGAAGAAGGCGCCGATTTCGCCGAGCTGGGTGATGAGCGATGCGGCCTCCTCCTCGGTGGCGACGAGGATGTGGGACGCATTGAACTCAGGCGCGCCCTCGAAATCGGCAAACTGCGCGTCATAGGCGGCCTGAACGTCCGCATCGGAGACCTCAACCTGCCCTAGCTCTGCGAGAACGAGGCCCGCGCGCAGTGAATTCACCGTGTTCTCGACAGCCTCGTCGAGCCAGGCTGGCTCCTCCTCGAGCTGGGCCGCAAGAACGCGCTGCTGAATGAGCTGATCGACGATGCCGGGCAGGAGCGTTTCAGCCGGTAGAGACTGATACTGCTGGGGCAGTTGGCGGCGCACGTCGAGGACATGGGTCATCGTGATATCGCCGCCATTCACCGTCGCCACCACCGTATCGGGCGTGACCTCCTGAGCCGCCACGGGCAATGCGGCGAGCGCCATCAATGAGGTGGCAAAAATCTGTGTTTTCATGGTGATTTCCCTAAAAGCTCTCCGCCCTGATCACGTGCCGGGGCGCGGCGTTGACTTGCTCAGGCGCGACCCTTACATCGCAGATGGTCCCGAGGGGGCTCTCAGCGGCCCGGATGGATTGACGCCAGATAATCGGGTTCTCACCGGGCGCGCAAGCGGACCTCCCTCACATTTAAGAAGACGCAATGAGGCACGCATGCTCGGTTTAGGCGCTCTATCGAAAAAGGTCTTTGGCACGCCGGACGACCGCAAGGTCAAGAAGGTCCGCCCGCTGGTGGACAAGATCAACGCGCTGGAGCCTGAATTCGAAGCCCTGAGCGATGATGGCCTGAAAGACCGCACCGAGGCGCTGGCGAAGCGTGCCATGAATGGCGAGAGCCTTGACGCCTTGCTGCCCGAGGCCTTTGCCAATTGCCGGGAGGCTGCGAAGCGTGCGCTGGGCCTGCGCGCCTTTGATGTGCAGCTGATGGGCGGGATTTTCCTTCATCAGGGCAATATCGCCGAGATGAAGACCGGTGAGGGCAAAACCCTTGTCGCCACCTTCCCGGCCTATCTGAATGCGCTTTCGGGCAAGGGCGTGCATATCGTGACGGTCAACGACTACCTCGTGCGCCGCGATGCCGAATGGATGGGTAAGGTCTTTGCCGCACTGGGCCTCAAGACAGGTGCCGTCTATCCCAATCAGGATCCGCTGGAAAAGGCGGAGGCCTACAAGGCTGACATCACCTATGCCACGAATAACGAGCTGGGTTTCGACTATCTCCGCGACAACATGGAGACTGAGACGAAGAACATGCGCCAGCGCGGCCATAACTTCGCCATCGTCGACGAGGTGGACTCCATCCTGATCGACGAGGCACGCACGCCGCTCGTGATCTCGGGCCCCGCCGAAGACCGCTCCGAGCTTTATACCACCATCGACCGTGTCATCCCCGAGATCGTGGAGGTGCACTTCACGCTCGATGAAAAGACACGGCAGGTGACATTCACCGACGAGGGCAACGAGTGGCTCGAGGAAACCCTCCTCGCCCGAGGCATCCTGCCCGAGGGGCAATCGCTCTATGACCCCGAAAGCACCACGATCGTGCACCACGTGAACCAGGGCCTGCGTGCACACAAGCTCTTCACGAAGGACAAGGATTACATCGTGCGCGGCGATGACGTTGTGCTCATCGACGAATTCACCGGGCGCATGATGAGCGGGCGGCGCTTGTCAGACGGTCTCCACCAAGCCCGTAGATCTGGCCGAATTCCTCTTCTTCCGTCTTTGCGGTGCCGGTCATGCCCGCAAGCTTGGAGTAGAGACGGAAGTAGTTTTGGAAGGTGACCGAGGCGAGGGTCACGTTCTCGGGTTTGATGGAGACATTTTCCTTGGCCTCGATGGCTTGGTGGAGACCGTCTGACAAGCGCCGCCC
>JBCBME010000499.1:0-1936 GCA_039822945.1 Pseudomonadota bacterium | reverse complement strand
GATCCTCGGGAAAGACGCAGTCGTAGCAGGGCCCGCCAAAGGCCGTATCCCAGATCGCCACCTGCCCCTCCCATTGGGTGATGGCCCCGAAGACCACGGGAAGGCCCAGCGCGTGCGCCGTGCGGTTTATCAGGCGGCGCGTCTCCTGATTGTCGGTCGCATCCACGATGAGATCGTAGTCATCAAAGAGATCCTCGGCGATCTCCTCGGTCAGGCGGCGGGTGTAGGGCATGACCGCCACGTAAGGGTTCTGCGCGAGAAGCGATTGCTCCACGCTGCGCGTCTTCGGCAGCCCGGTGGCGGCGTCGCGGTGGATGACCTGACGCTGGAGATTGGTGTGATCGACGCGGTCATCATCTATGACGCCGAGGGTGCCGACCCCCGCAGCCGCGAGGTATTGCAAAACCGGAGATCCGAGCCCCCCTGCCCCGACGACGAGCACCTTTGCGCGTTTGAGCTTGGCCTGCCCCGGGCCGCCGATTTCGCGCAGCACGATGTGGCGGGCATAGCGCTCCAGCTCCACCTCGCCGAGCTTTTCGGCCCGCGCGACCATCTGCATTGGCGGCTCTTCGGGGTTGGCTTTCATGCGGATGTAGCTGAGCCCGCGCGAGTAGAGAAAGGCCAGCCCGCCGCCCGCCGCCAATGCAGGAGCCAGAGCGCCGCGGACCCGCCCGTGCCCTCCCGCAGCGGATGGCCGTCCGGCAGAATGATGTGGATCGCCAGCACGCCCAGAAAAAGGAGCCCGATCATGATGAGGCGCGCCTGCCGGGGCGTCTTCATCGCGACACCAATGGCCCAGATCGTGGCGGCCATGAAAAAGACAACGATCATTTGACGCCCGTGGACCCAAAGCCGCCTGTGCCGCGCACCGTCTCATCGAGCGCGTCGGTCTCTGTGAAGGTGGCTTGCACGACGGGGGCGATCACCATCTGTGCGATGCGCGCGCCGTGCTCGACCTTGAAAGGCACCTCACCCAGATTGATCAGAATGACCCCCAGAGGCCCGCGATAATCGGCATCAATGGTGCCCGGCGTGTTCACAAGCGTGATCCCGTGCTTGAGCGCAAGGCCCGAACGCGGCCTGATCTGAGCCTCCGACCCTGCAGGAAGCGCGAGCCGGAGACCCGTGGGGATCAGAGCCCGCGCCATCGGGGCGAGCGTGATGCCGGTCGCGCGTTGCTCTTCAGGCAGGTTGGCGCGCAAATCCGCGCCCGCGGCAAGCGTCGTCTCGTAAGACGGCAGCGGGATGGCCGGGTCAGCGCCAGCATCTCGGAGGACAGCAACCTGCATCACGACGCCAGAGCTTGGGCGATGCGCTGCGCCAGTTTCCGGGCCACATCCGTTTTTGCCATGCGGTCCCAGGTCTCGGCGCCGTCCTCGCTGATCAGGGTGATGGCATTCTCCGCGCCCCCCATGATGCCGGTCTCGGCGCTCACATCATTGGCCACGATCCAGTCGCACTCCTTGCGCGCCCGCTTTGCGGTGGCGTTCTCCACGACGTTTTGCGTCTCAGCCGCGAACCCCACGACGAGGCCAGGGCGGCGTGTGCCCAAACCGCTGACCGTGGCCAGGATGTCCGGGTTCTCCGAGAAACTCAGCGCGGGGATCCCGTCTTTCGTCTTTTTGATCTTCTGCGTGGCCGCGCCTTCGACCTTCCAGTCGGCGACGGCGGCCGCAAAAACGGCGGCATCGGCGGGCAATGCGGCGTCTGTAGCGGCCATCATCTCGGCAGCGGTTTCTACGCGGATCACGTCAGCACCCGCTGGAGGCGCGACAGAGGCAGGCCCCGTGATGAACGTCACGCGCGCGCCCAACGCCACGAGCGCCTCCCCTAGCGCGGTGCCTTGCGCGCCAGAGCTTCGATTGGCGATGTAACGAACGGGGTCGATCGGCTCATGGGTAGGGCCAGAGGTGACGATCACATGGCGCCCGGCGAG
>JBCBME010000498.1:0-1948 GCA_039822945.1 Pseudomonadota bacterium | reverse complement strand
TCAATCTCGATCCCGCGCTCGGCAGAGACGAAGCCGAAGCGCGCCTTGTGGGCGGCCTCGAACGCGGCCTGCAAGGCGCGCTTCGGCTTCGTCTCTGCCGAGCGCGGGATCGAGATTGAGCTTGTCGCCGTCGAGGCCATCGGCGCCACGGGCGAGCAGCCGGTGATGGAGGCACAGACGGGTGAAGGGGAGGCCGAGGCGGAGGTGCGCGTCTACACCAGTGGCACCTGGCGAGATGTCCCGCTCTTTGACCGGGCCGCGCTCGATGCGCGCGCAAGGATTGCGGGCCCGGCCATCATCACAGAGCCCACCGGCACCAACATGGTGGAGCCCGGCTGGAGCGCGCGGCTCGACGCCCACGGCAACCTCATCCTCGAACGCGAGGCCTCAGACGCCAGCGCTGTGGACCACGCCGATAGCCCGGTGATGCTCGAGGTGATGTCGAACCTTTTCATGTCTGTGGCCGATCAGATGGGGGCGACGCTCGCCAACACGGCCTGGTCGGTCAACATCAAAGAGCGGCTCGATTTCTCCTGCGCGATCTTTGATGCGGCCGGCGAGCTCGTGGCCAATGCCCCCCATGTCCCCGTGCATCTCGGCTCCATGTCCCATGCGGTGCAAACGGTCATGGGCGCGTTTCCGGACGCCGAAGAGGGGGATGCCTTCATCCTGAACGCCCCCCATGCGGGTGGGACGCACCTACCTGATGTGACTGTCATCACCCCGGTCTTTGTGGAGGGGCGCGCGGTCTATTGGCTGGGCTCGCGCGGCCACCACGCCGATATCGGCGGCCGTACGCCGGGCTCCGCCCCGCCCGACAGCCGCACGATCGAAGAGGAGGGCGTCGTGATCACCGCGCGTCACCTGCTGCGCCGCGGCGTCTTCGAGGAAAAGGCGATGCGCGCGCTGCTGGCCTCAGGGCGATATCCCTGCCGCGACGTGGATCAAAACATTGCCGATCTTCAGGCCCAGATCGCAGCCAATGAGACGGGCCGGGCCGAGCTTCTCGCGCTTGTCGAACGTCACGGCGAGGCTCACGTGACGCGCTACATGGCGCGCGTTCAGGAAAACGCGGAAGCAACCATCCGCGAGGTGATCCGCACGCTTCCAGGTGGGTCCTTCGAGTACCCCATGGATATCGGGCAGACGATCCGCGTGGCCGTCAGCGTGGACGCTGAGGCCGGCACCGCCAAGGTCGACTTCACAGGTACCTCAGCCCAACACGAGATGAACTACAACGCGCCCCTCGCTGTGACACGCGCGGTGGTGCTCTACTGTTTCCGTACGCTGATCGGCAAGAACATCCCCCTGAACGAGGGCTGCCTGAGGCCAATTGAGATCGTGGTACCCAGGGCCTCTATGCTCAACCCTGCCGAGGGCGCTGCTGTCATCGCCGGCAACACGGAGGTCAGCCAAGCGGCCTGCAATGCGCTCCTCGGAGCGCTGGGCGTGATCGCTGGCAGCCAGGCCACCATGAACAACTTCGTCTGGGGCAACCAGCGCTTCCAAAACTACGAGACAATCTGCGGTGGCACGGGCGCGGGTCCCGGCTTTGACGGGGGTGATGCGATCCAGACCCACATGACGAACACGCTATCCACCGATCCCGAGATCCTGGAGAGGCGCTTTCCTGTCCGACTTGAAGAATGGCGCATCCGCCGCGGCTCAGGCGGTCGTGGCCGGTGGACAGGCGGCGCGGGCTGCTACCGCCGCCTGCGTTTTCTCGAGCCTGTCACGGTCACGGTCCTTTGCGGCCACCGCATCGTGCCACCTTTTGCCGTAAACACTCCCGGACGGTAGCTCGATTTCGTCGTTTCCTCTTTGCGCGACGCGCGAGCCGTCTGGGAGCTCAGCCCAGTTGACGCCGACCTGGCCAGGCTCTGCGCCGTCTCCGGCAAAAGGTGGCACGATGCGGTGGCCGCAAAGGACCGTGACCGTGACAGGCTCG
>JBCBME010000497.1:0-1961 GCA_039822945.1 Pseudomonadota bacterium | reverse complement strand
ATGCCCCATGGCTTTTCAGGAGCGTGCGCAGCGGTGGCCCTGCGCCTGGCAAACAGTTTTGCATTTGGGCGAAGCGCCTACAGCGCCGATGACGGTCGAGCTGCGCAATGTGAGCACCACCGGCTGTGTTTTTGCGGCGGCAAGTTCCCCGCCCGTCGGCACGCGCATCAGGTTTGCCGCAAGCGGTGACGACGTGACCGGACATGTCGTGCGCCAGATGCGTGGCGGCGGGGCCATTGCCTTTGAAGCGCGGCTTTCTCAGCGGCAACTGGGCAGCTTGCGCCAGTACAGGCGGCTCACTGGGAGCGTTGAAGCGGAGGCCCGGCCCCCTGAGCAGAAGGCCGTGGGGCAATCCAAAGTGGACTTACTAAAGGCCGTGCGGGATATCCTATGAGCGTACGCGGTGCGGCCTGAGAGCCTAGCTCACGCGCAGCACGATCTTCCCGATATGGGTGCTGGTTTCCATCTTGGCATGGGCCTCAGACGCCTGAGTGAGGCTGAACTCGCTGTCCATCACAGGTGCGACCTGCCCCGCCTCAAGGAGCGGCCAGACATGCTCGCGCAGCTCCGCGGCGATGCGCGCCTTGGCAAGGTCTGACTGCGGGCGCAGCGTGGAGCCCGTCATGGTGAGGCGCCGCGTCATCAGCTGAGCAAAGTTCACCTCTGCCTTCGGGCCCTGAAGAAACGCGATCTGGACGAGACGGCCATCATCGGCCAGCGATTTGATGTTTCGCGCGATGTAGCCCCCGCCCACCATGCACAGGATGAGATCCGCCCCGCCTTCGGCCCGCATGACCTCCACGAAGTCCTCTTCGCGGTAGTTGATCGCGTGATCTGCGCCAAGGGTCACGCAGGCAGCGCACTTCTCAGGGCTTCCCGCCGTGGTGAAGACACGTGCACCAAACTGTTTGGCAAGCTGGATCGCGGTCGTCCCGATCCCCGAGGATCCGCCATGGACCAAAAACCGCTCTCCCGCTTTGAGGCCGCCGCGCATGAAGACGTTGGACCAGACGGTGAAGAACGTCTCAGGCAGGCAGGCTGCATCTTTCAGGGTCATTCCGCTCGGCACCGGCAAACAATGGGCGGCGGGGGTGGCGACGTATTCGGCGTATCCACCTCCGGGCAGGAGCGCGCAGACCATATCGCCGACCTTCACACTATCAACGCCAGGGCCCACCTCGACGACCTCGCCCGAAGCCTCGAGCCCTGGAAGATCGCTCGCAGTGGGAGGGGGAGCGTAGGCGCCCATCCTCTGGAGCGCATCGGGGCGATTGACACCGGCATAGGCCACGCGGATGACCACCTGACCATGGCCCGCGACGGGGCGGGGCCGCGTTGTTTCTTGCAGTACGTCTGGCCCGCCGGGTTGCGAGATTTCGATGGCGCGCATGGTGTCGGTCATGGAGGCTCCGCTAATCGTGGGCCCGGGCCGCGCCCGGGGACCCTGTCGGCGTATCAGGCACGCGCGCTTGGGAACAGGCCCTAGCCTCCGCCGGGCAGATCGGCCTTTTGCGGTGCCTTGATCATGGAGGCCAGCCAGCGTGGCCCGGCAAAGGCAGTCCGCAGAAGCGGATTGTCGTTCACGTGGCCCTTCACCTTTTCGATCGTCATCACATCGTCGATGCGGCGCCCAAGGAAGGACCATGTCGCCTGTCCATCAAGGCTGTCATCGCCGAGCCAGTAGAGAAGGGTGGAGTAGTAGACGCCCGACAGGATCGTACGCTTCGAGTACCAGTTGAAGTCGTCCGAGGTATCGCCAAGTGCATTCCAGATGGCGTCCGCCGTCCCCCACATGAGCTTGGTTCCCTCGGCCGCGTGATGGGGCAGCGAGAAAAGCGTGGCACCGCGGCGCACGGCTTCCAGCCGCGCCATATCGCCCTCGCCACCCAGCTTGATCTTCAGCAACGGGCGGTGGGCGTGTTCCGCCGCCTTGCGGACCCCGATGTGATGGAACGCAAGGC
>JBCBME010000496.1:0-1970 GCA_039822945.1 Pseudomonadota bacterium | reverse complement strand
TGGACGGTTCACCTTGCTCACGGGCCTCGGCGGCGAGGCATGGTGTGACGCGGCTGAAGAGGTTGCCCGGGAGCTCGGCATCGAGATCATGGCGCATATCGTCGGCCCACGTCAGGCTTACGTGGACCATACAGGCGATTGGGCACGGTCACGCGAAGTGGGGGACAGCGGCTGCGTGTTGGTGCGGCCAGATCATCACGTTTGCTGGCGGCAGGACGCCATGATCGATGATCCGCGCGCGGAGCTTGGGCGCGTCATGTCAGCCGTGCTTGCCCGCGCGGCCTAGGCACGCGCCATGAGCTTTCTGATATGCGGAGCGGTCTTCAAAAGCGCCTGTTCCACGCGCGGGCGCACCTCCTCAAACCGTGTCGTGGGGACGGGAACAGAGATCGCGTGGAGCGCACCGGTGTGATCAGCAAAGCTGAAACCGATGGCCGAGATGCCAGGCGTATGCTGATCATGATCGAACGCGAGCCCGGTTTCGCGGACCATCTCGAGCAGGCGAAGAAAGCGCGTCATGTCACCCGAATATCCGCGCCTGTCCCATTCATCCGCGATCAGCGCCTGAGCTTTCTCCGTGGGAAGAGCCGCGAGACACGCCTTGCCATTGGCTGTGGTGGTCAGCGGAAACACTTCCCCCACAGAGGAGACGGTCCGCAGCCTGTGCGTTCCGGGCACCTGATCAAGAAAGACCATGCCAACGCCGCGGAGCGCCGACAGATCCGCTGTTTCGCCCGTGCTCTGGGTGAGTTCCGTGAGGGGAAGACGGCAAGCTTCGACGATGTTGTGCCGCGTGGCCTCTGCGAGGGAAGAAAGCTCCGGACCCAGTCGAATGCCCCGTCCGCGTGGGTCCGCTGTGACGAGGGCCTCCGCCTGAAGGGCGCCGACGATTCTCTGTACCGTAGAGCGGGGCAAATCCACTGCTTCGGCAATCTGGCCGAGGCTGAGTCCACTGCGATCCGCCTTCAATACGCGCAAAACAGCCGCGGCACGAGCGATAACCTGGATCCCGGATCTGGCGGTAAGTTCTGTATTTTCAGTCATTTACGTGCTCTCGCGGCGTGCTTTGGCGCGGCTGCGCCCAGCTTTGATGGCACGACATTAAATGTATCGCAATACGGTGCAGTATCACCGCATGGCGGTTTTTCGTTGACGCATCGCGATGCGTCATGCCCAACTGTCACTAACAATAGACACTTGGGAGGGTGACGATGGTCGAGATCCGCGGGATTGAATTTCAAGCCAATGATGACAACGACATGGGGCTTGAATTCGTCAATTTGAGCCACCGTTACGGCTTCCAGTGTCCGAACTGGCCCTACTTCCGCGACGTCCAGATCGAGCGGAAGCATTACATGGCGAAGTCCGGCGTGCTCTCGCAGACGATCACCACGACGATGCACGTCACCACCCACATCGATGCGCCCGCCCACGTCGTTCAGGGCACGCCCTTCATCGACGAAGTGCCACTGCCGCACTTCTTTGGCTCGGGACTCGTTGTCAGCGTCCCGAAGAATAAGTGGGAGCAGATCACAGGTGACGACCTTGAAAAGGCCTGTGGACACGCAATCCGCAAGGGAGACGTGCTCATCATCAATACCGGGTGGCACAAGCAATACGAAGACGGCGACTACTTCGCGTATTGCCCGGGGCTCGTGCCCTCGGCAGCGGATTGGATTGTCGAAAAAGGCGTGAAAGTCGTCGGACACGATACGCAAGCCAACGATCACCCGCTTGCCACGGCCATCGGCCCCCAGCGCAATGGCCCGATCCTGCCCCACCTCGAGAAGGAATACCTGGAGTGGTCGGGCGGCACACCTTGGGAGGTGGACTTCCCCGAATGGGAGCCCGTTCACAATAAGCTCTTTTCCAACGGGATCCTTGGCATTGAGAATGTCGGGGCCGATGGCCGTGGCAAGCGGGTGATCGTTGGCTTGCGTATCGTGTCCGACGACTTTCACGCCTTTTTC
>JBCBME010000495.1:0-1971 GCA_039822945.1 Pseudomonadota bacterium | reverse complement strand
CCGCATCGACGGGCGCGTGCAGCACATCATCGACCGGGTGCATGCGGGCAATCTCTACATCAACCGCAACCAGATCGGCGCCATCGTGGGCTCGCAGCCCTTTGGCGGCCACGGGCTATCGGGAACGGGGCCAAAGGCGGGTGGTCCTCGGTATCTGACGGCCTTCCTAAGGGAGCGCGCAGCGGAGGTGATCCCGGAGCTGTCCCCGCTCCCCGGCCCCACGGGCGAGGCCAACAGCTATCGCACCATGCCGCGCCACGGCGTGCTCTGTGCAGGCCCGTTGGCAGAGGCTGCGGGCCAGGCCGCGCGCGCCCTTGGATGCGAAGGCGTGATCGTCAAACCCGACGCAACGCCAGAGGACGCAGCCTCGCCTGACGTGAGCGCCGTCGTCTATTGGGGCTCACCTGATGCTGCGTGGTCTGCTGCCTGCGCGGCACGAGAGGGCGCCATCGTTCCCCTTGTGACCTCCAGACATCTCGCGCGATGGCTCACCGTGGAGCAGACAGTCTGCATCGACACCACCGCCTCCGGCGGCAACGCGGAGCTTTTGGCCGCATCTGGTGCCTCAGATCTCGCCGCGGAGTGAGCGCGCCCTAGCTCGCCCGCCATGGAGCAGTCAAAAGCAAGAGCACGCGCCGTCCCCGTGGGGCGCGCCTCCCGCGCCGCGCGCATCGGTGGGGCCGGGCTTTCGATCGCGGGCAACATGGCCGTGGGCGGCGCAAGAGAGCTTTTGAGCGGCCGCAGGCCAGAGCTGCGCGGCCTCATGCTCACCCCGGGCAACATCAACCGGCTCACGACAGAGCTCGCCCGGATGCGCGGCGCGGCGATGAAGGTAGGGCAGCTTGTCTCCATGGATGCAGGCGACGTGCTGCCGCCCGAGCTTGCGCAGATCATCTCGCGCCTGCGGGCAGACGCCGACTTCATGCCGCCAAAACAGCTCCGTGACGTCCTCGACACCCAGTGGGGCGCAGGTTGGATGAAGCGCTTCCAGCGGTTCAACGTGCGCCCTGTTGCGGCAGCCTCCATCGGACAGGTCCACGAGGCGCTCGGCCATGACGGGCGCCGCATGGCGATCAAGGTGCAGTATCCGGGTGTGAAAGAGAGCATCGACAGCGACGTCTCGAATGTGGGTGCGCTCGTGCGGATGTCGGGCATTGTACCCGCTGGCATCGACCTGAAGCCGCTCTTGGCGGAGGCCAAGCGCCAGCTCCACGAAGAAGCGGACTACGCCCGCGAGGCTGCAGAGCTCACACGCTTTGGCGATTGGCTCGAGGGCGATTCACGCTTTGCCGTGCCGCGCATGGTGGAGGAATTCTCCGGCCCCCGCGTGCTGGCCATGGATTTCCTGCCCGGTCAGGACATCGAAACACTCACAACGGCCGATCAGGCCACGCGGGACCGCACCGTCACCACGCTCCTGGAGCTGACGCTGCGCGAGCTCTTCGAGTTTGGGCACATGCAGTCTGACCCCAATTTCGCCAATTACCGGCTGGGGGAGGACGGGCGGATCCTGCTTCTTGATTTCGGAGCGGCACGCGAGATCGCCGTGGCCACGCGAGAGGGCTATCGCACGCTGCTGGGCGGCCTAATGGCACGGGATCGCGCGAGGATGGATGCGGGCTCCTTGGCGCTCGGGGTCTATGCGGCAGACACTGCAGACGTGCACAAGGAGGCCATTCTCGATCTGATCCTGAAGGGCATGGACGGTGTCGATGCGGAGGGTTGGTTTGACTTCGGGGCTGACAAGTTGCGCCGCGAGCTGGCCGAAAACGGGATGACCCTCGCGGAGGATCAGGCTTTCCTGCATGTGCCGCCGATGGACACGCTTTACGTGCAGCGCAAGCTTGCGGGCATGTTCCTGTTGGCCGCGAAGATGCGCGCGCGGGTCAACCTTGTGCGGCTCTTTGAGCCGTGGCTGAAGTAGACCCCTTCCAAATCTCCAAAATGAGTAACCGGCCGGCGACGCCGGCC
>JBCBME010000494.1:0-1983 GCA_039822945.1 Pseudomonadota bacterium | reverse complement strand
TATAGTCAGCGAAAACTCGGGGGGTTATGCGTAACGGCATGATATAGCGTCCTTTCTAGGAGGGGGGTCGCCCCGTGGCGACGTAGTGGGTGGTGTATTTGCACCAGGCAGCGGCCCAAGCTTTGGCTTCTTCGCGGGTCTCTGGCTTCCAACCAGGGCAGACATAGCGATTGCCGTTGGCGTCGGTCAGCAGGTGCGTCGAGTGAGGATCAGTGGCCAAATTCCCAAAGTCGGGGTGGGCCAGAACGTACGCTCTGACTTCGTCCCCTACCCGGACGGCCTGAAACTCATAGAGATGACCGCCATGCTTCAGACCGATCCACCCCAGAGGCCGGTGTTCCAACTGATCTGGCCCCACCTCTGGGATGAAATTGCCGGTGTCGGGCGGATAGTCGTAAGGCGGTGGAACTTGGCCTCGGAGCCGGGGCAGTTGGTCTTCATGGTAACCGCCGACTGCTGCGATGATGAACACACCGAATGATCCGAGCAGCACCACGCCAAACGCTTCGCCGCGACTATAGAGATCCAGATTATCGGCAATCCACCAAAGTGCAGCGTCTCCAGCTCGGAAAACAAAGCCTATGATGATGAAGATGAAGGCGAGTATCACAGGCATTGGATCAAAATCCTCGCCGGATCACTTGGCCGATGTAAAAGCCGACACGCGCCGGCAACACCAGGAACAAGGCCAGCCAAGGCGATAGGACGGCGATATACAGCACCGCCACTATCGCCCACCCGATCAAGGAGAAAACGAGCTCGATCGGGTTCATGGCCTCACCTAAACGCGCAGATCATCGGGGCTGATTGGCCCCTTTGAGCGTGATGTGGCCGGCGCCGGATAGGTCCGCTGTTTGGCTGCGCGGACTGCCTCCTTCACTTCCGTGAAATCAGCATCAATGACCGGCTCCACCCGGACGATTTTGGCAGGGTTGTGGGTGCCCATTAGAGAGCTCCTTGGTTGTGATCACGCTCTTGATCCCCGGGCGTGAGGGCGGGGGGTCTTGCGCCGCAATGCGGGCAATGCACAAAGGCCGGACGTTGTGGGCCAAATTGTTTGCAGGCGAAGAGGTTCTGGTCCCGGGCGGTTTCGCCGAACTCGGTAGGAAAGCGCTCTGTATCGAGACGCGTCACGATGAGCGGTGAACGGAGAAACCGTTCCGCCAATCCTGGATTTCCGAGGGCTGATCCGGCCCGATGGTGCAGCAATGATATGACCAACAATCCAAGCTGGGCATTCAGAAAGGATGCCTGGAAGACGTGGCTGGGAATACGTTTCTCGCGCCGATGCCCGCCTGCAAGGGCCTCATAGCGTGGCCACGCCAGGCACAGATGACAGCCGGCAGGACTATCGGAAAAGGTGCCTGTGATTTCGGTTGCGGATGCGCCGGGGTAGGCTGCAGCGAAGAGTGTATCGATGCCGGTTTGAAGCGCGAACCGATTGAGGAGTAGCTGAGCAGCCGGGCTGTCCGTCATCGCCAGGATGAGATCGAACCTGGCGATCATCTCCCACTCGCGCGCAGTTAAGGCCTCCACATGGCGGCCATGCGCAACGACCCGAACCTCAGGATTGATCCGCGCTAGGTCGTCGGCCAGGGCCTCGACCTTCCATTCTCCGTGCTGATGCGCGCCAAAGCTCTGGGTGGCTGGATTGGTGTTAGACACATAGTCGAAGTCGACCAGGTGCAGGGTGCCAACACCGAGGCGAGCGAGATCCTTGACCAAACCCGCTGCGCCCCCAACGCCGACTACCGCGATCCTCGTGCAGGATAAGAGCCTCCGATCGAGCAAGCCCTCATGGCGTTCAAAATTGATTGGAAGCGGTGTCATAGCGCGTTCTCCAGGACTGTTTTCGCTGCGGTGATGAGGTCGGCCTGGAACCGCGCCGAAAGCAGCGCAGCGCGCCGCTCTACGTCCTGAAGCGTGTAGCTGCCGTTCAGCCCAAACAGGGCCTTGGCATCGCTCAAGGATGGTGGGGCAGGG
>JBCBME010000493.1:0-1991 GCA_039822945.1 Pseudomonadota bacterium | reverse complement strand
ATGTCCGCCGGACATCGCAGAGCAGGCCAAGGCGCGCGGGATGAATGCGAAGCTCGTTAATATGGCGGATTACAAGCCCGCCAAACTCAAAGATGAGACGCACATCGCCATCGTCGTGAGCACCTATGGCGAGGGGGAGCCGCCCGAGAGCGTGCAAAAGCTCTACGACTTCGTGGCCTCGAAAAAGGCGCCGAAACTGAACGGAACCCAGATCGCCGTGCTGGGCCTCGGCGATACCTCCTACGAGTTCTTCTGCCAGACAGCCCTGGATTTCGAGGAGCGTCTCGTGGCCTTGGGGGCGACCGTCGCCGTGGAGCGCGCGCTCCTTGATGTCGATTACGACGACCATGCACCCGCCTGGATCACCGGCGCGCTCGACACGCTTGAGCCGGAGATGAAGGCCAAAGCGCCCGCCACCAATGTGGTGCCGCTCGTCGCGCCGAAAGCCTCCGAGTTCAACAAGAAGAACCCTTTCTCGGCAGAGGTCAGGGTCGTCCAGAAGATCACCGGCCGCGACAGTACGAAGGATGTCCGCCACCTTGAGATCTCGCTCGAGGGGTCCGGCCTCAGCTACAGGCCCGGCGATGCGCTCGGCGTCTATTTCCAGAATGACCCGGCTGAGGTGGACGCGGTGCTCGTGGCTCTGAAGCTCTCGGACGATGCCCTGCGCACCGCGCTCATCGAGGAGTACGAGCTGACTCAGAGCTATCCGGGCTTTGTGACGGCCTACGCCGAAGCCACCGGCAACGCGGAGCTTACCGCGCTCGCCCACGATAAGGCCGCGCTGCGCGCCTATCTCGAGCCGCGGCAGATCTTTGACATCCTGCGCGAGCATCCGGCCGAGATCACCGCGGATGCTCTCACGGCCTGCCTGCGCAAGATGCAGCCACGGCTTTACTCCATCGCCTCCTCCCAGGCGGAGGTGGAGGATGAGGTCCATCTCACGCTCGGCGTTGTCGAGTACGACGCCCATGGCCGTACGCATCTTGGCGGTGCGTCAGGCTTCCTCGGGCGCCGCATCGAAGACGGCGACACGGTCCGCGTCTTTGTGGAAGAAAATGACGGCTTCCGCCTGCCGGCGCCTGATGTGCCCACGATCATGATCGGGCCAGGCACGGGCATCGCCCCCTTCCGCGCCTTCCTGCAGGAGCGTGACGCTGCCGAAGCAGAAGGCGACAACTGGCTCTTTTTCGGCAACCCGCATTTCACGCAGGACTTCCTCTACCAAACGGAGCTTCAGGGCTACCTGAAGTCGGGCCTGCTCAATAAGCTCTCAGTCGCGTTCTCCCGCGATCAGGCCGACAAGATCTACGTGCAGGACCGCATCCGCGAAAACGGGGCGGAACTTGTGGCGTGGCTCGATGGGGGCGCGCATCTCTACGTTTGCGGCGATGCTACGCGTATGGCCAAGGATGTGCATCAGGCGCTCCTCGATATCCTCACGGATGCGGGCAAGGACGCCGAGGCCTATCTCGCGGATCTGCGTGACGCCGGACGGTACCAACGCGACGTGTACTAAGTCGCTCCCGGACTTGCCCTGATCTTCGCCGCGCCGCACTCTGCCCTCAGCAGAGGAGGCGGACATGCGGGATCAGGCGCGAGTGGTGGTGATTGGTGGCGGCATCGCCGGGTGCTCGGCGCTCTATCATCTGACGCAAGAGGGCTGGAGCGACGTGATGCTCATCGAGCGTGATGAGCTGACCTCGGGCACCACCTGGCACTCCGCCGCGCAGGTGACGAATTTCGGGATGAACCAGACGATGGTTGGCCTGAAATCGCACTCCGTGAAGCTCTATCAGGAGATGCGCGACGATCCCGATTATCCGGTGGGCTACAATTACGGGGATGGCGGGATCCGGCTGGCCAATACCGAGGCGCAGATGGATGGCTACCGGCACTTTGCGTCCATGGCTGCGGGCATGGGCGTGGAGTTCGAGGTCATCGACGCGGAGGAAGGCGCCCGGCGTCATCCGCTCATGTCCACCGAAAAC
>JBCBME010000492.1:0-1997 GCA_039822945.1 Pseudomonadota bacterium | reverse complement strand
CGAGCTTCTGGGACCAGCTTGTCAGTTTAAGGGAACGCATTCATTTGCGCTTGTTTTTGGTGAGCTCTGAAGAACCTTCGGAAGAGGAAGTCGCGTATTTCGCCGAAAACCCGGATCAGATTGACGAAATCAGTGAACCGATGCGCCTGCATCGCCTGTTTCTGTGGTTCGCGGTGATCTCGGGGGGTCTGATCGTTGGCTTGGCCAAGGTTCTCGGGGCAGTAGACGAGACAGCCTTCTTTAGCGGTGTTTGGCGGGAATACGTTGTCGACATCATTTTTGAGGCCGGCGTCGCGCTCATTGGCGCCGGCGTGACAGCGTATTTCATGGGTGTCCTTCTAAACAATCAGCAAGCCAAAACCAAACGCTGGCGCAAGCAACTCCGCGCGGCGATTGCACGCAAGATGAGCGAAAGGGCGGACCCATCATGACGGAGCATGCACATCCTGATTTTCCCTACGTCCAATCCTATTGGAGCCTTGACCAAGACGTGGAGATTTCGCCGCCGCTTAGCGGGGACACGCGACAGAGGTTGTGGTGATCGGTCCGGGCTTCTCCGGCCTTGCCACAGCGTTCGGATTGATCGACGCACAACAGTCCTTTGCGGTGCTAAAGAAGGCCTGGCACTGCATCGCACGTTTTGGTCAAAAGTGAGGCCCTCTAAAACTCTGTGACCTACATCATCCTCTATGTGCATTGACGGTAAAGCTAGGCCCTGACATTGGCGATGTGCTTTTGGTTAGAACCGCCCTGCTCCAAGTGCGCACATCCGCTACACAAAGACCAATGGGCAATTTGGGCTCGTTCCAGTCGTTCGTCGCGTTTGGTGCCAATGCCCGCTCAGCGCGCGATCAGCCTATCTGCCGGCTCCGAGACACCCGCGATCTCCCCCTCGAGCCGATCCAACTCACTCAGCGCATCCCGGACGACACCAAGGTCGTCCTCGCTCAGAGCTTCAGCACCGAGCCCGGACAGGCCTTCAAAATCCATCTCGAACTGGCGCTGATCGTCCGCGATCGCAGCGGCGCGCGCCCGCCGTACCCCCGAAGCTGGGACAGGGTCGGCAGGTGAGTATCCACCGGGATCGGTAGTCCCCATCCGAGCCTCGAAATCGCGTTCCGAAAGACCCGAGCCTCGCGGCGCCGTCGGAGTCGCCCGGACGCTCAAGGGCAACTCCCCCATCTGTGCCACGGGCCCCTCCGGAAAGGGCAACTCACCCTCCTGCGCCGCATGGATGCTCCTGAAGAACGGGTCTTCGAAATAGACCACACGTTTGGCTTTGACCGGCATCTGCGCATCGACCACGACGACGATCTCATCCAGCGGCAGCCGACGGGCTTCGTCCTCGGGCAAGAGCGAGACCTCCTCTGTGCGCTCGGACTGGCTTCGCCCCTCAAAGGGGTTCTTGCCGATCGCGCGGGAGCGGGTCACGACGGTCTTCGTGGTCTTGCCGACCGCCTTACTCAGCTCTTCGACAGTCTTTTCGTCTGAAGGTGTGAGGTACAGTTTGATGCCGGCATTGCCCTGCAGCGCACGCCGCGTGTTCTCGCCGTAAATTTCGTCAATGGCGGGGATGGTCTGCGTGACGATGGCCAGATGCCCCCGATACTGCCTCAAGATCTCGATACTTTCGGCCACGATCGGCATCTTGCCGAGACGATTGAACTCGTCGAGAAGGATCATCACTGGCCAGGGCTCGTCCAGACCCGGTTCCTTCTCTTGCATCGCCGAGAGCAGATCCGAGAAGAACAGCCGGATCAGCGGCGCCAGCGGCTTCACCATGAGCGGCTGGACCACGAGATAGACGCTGAAGGGCTGTTTGCGGATCGTCCGAAAATCGAAATCCGATACCGCCGTGGCCTCATCAATCGCAGGGTTCTGCCACTGATCGAGCCCGGAGGTCATCAGGAGCGAGACATAGGAGGTCAGCGTGTCGTTGTTGGTGGAGGCGAGCCGGGTGAGAATCAGCCGTGCAGCCGGATTCCGGACCTCGTGGG
>JBCBME010000491.1:0-1999 GCA_039822945.1 Pseudomonadota bacterium | reverse complement strand
CGGCTGCCTCAGTCGCTCGATGAACACAGCGCTTGCATCTCTGCCATTGAGGCGGGGAACGGTGCCTTGGCCGCCGACATCATGCGTCGGCATGTGGCGATCCAGGGCGAGAAGTTTCACCTTCTCATGGCACAGTACGAGGCTGAGGCAAGCTAGCTCCCGGCAAGTTCACGGATCACGGCAGGCCCCATCATCACGTCCTCGCGCGTGCAGGCAAACTGCCCCACCTGAAAGCGGATCACCTTTCGCCCCCGAAAGGCACCCTGCGTGAGGTAGATGCGCCCATCATCATTGATGCGATCCACCAATGCCTGTTGCGCTGCATCATCGCCCGGGGCGCGAAAGGTGAAAAGGGAGAGCTGTGGCTCGGTGACGATCTCACAACCCGCCGCGCGGAGCACCTCGCAGGCCTCACGGGCCCAGGTACAGTGATTGCGCAGTCTCTGCCGCAGATCCTCAAGCCCGTAGCTTCGCAACAGGAACCAGAGTTTGAGCGCGCGAAAGCGACGGCCCAGCGGGATCGTCCATTCGCTGTAGTTCGTGACCATCTTGCCAGAGGTCTTCAGGTATTCGGGCTCGATCTTGAGAGTGTTGAGTTGAGGCGTGGCGTCTCGGAGAAACTGGATCGAACAATCGAATTGCGCACCGAGCCATTTGTGAGGGTTGAAGACCACACTGTCGAAGCGGTCTGAGCCGTTCCAGATCGGGTCGCGCAGATCCTCGGCGATCATCGCAGAACCCGCCCACGCAGCGTCTAGGTGTGTGTAGAGCTCCTCGCGCGCCGCGATATCGGCAATGGCCTGAAGACCGTCGCAGGCCCCGATCCCAGTGCCGCCCGTGATCGCGATGATGCCAGCCGGCAGGTGGCCTGCTGCGCGGTCTGCCGCGATTGCAGCGGAGAGGGCGTCCGGGTCCATGGCATAGGTCGGGCCCACAGTTGAGATTTTGATGAGATTGTCCTGTCCGATACCCGCCACCCAGCAGGCGCGATCAATGGAGCTGTGGCACTCCTCCGAGCAATAGATGCGGATGCGCCCTTTACCGCTGAGCCCCTCGCGATTGCTGGTAAAGGAGGTGGCGCGCTCTCGCATGGTCAGAACAGCCGACAATGTGGCGGAGGACGCACTGTCCTGGATCACACCTGTCATCCCGTCGAGCCCGAGCGCTTGGGCCATCCAATCGACCATGCGCGCCTCAAGCTCGGTGGCGGCAGGGGACGTCTGCCAGAGCATGCATTGAGCCGCGATGGTGGTGACCAGAAAATCCGCAAGCATAGACGGGGGCGCGGCATTGGCAGGAAAATACGCAAAAAAGCGGGGATGCTGCCAATGGGTGATCCCGGGCATCACGATCCGCTCGAAATCCGCGAGGATGTTCTCCATCGGCTCACCTGTTTCAGGCGGCTTTGGCGCGATCTCTTGGGCGATGTCTCCGGGGGCGGACTGCGCGCGCACCGGGCGTTCGGCAATCGTACGATGGTAGTCTGCGGCCCAGGCGCTGATCTTGGCCCCCCAAGCTTCGAATGCATCCCATTCCATGGTTCAAGGGCCTCCCTCATGGGAGTGCAATTCTGCCGTCACGTGCCTGTGTCTCTCTCCCGCCCATACGCTAGGCGGAGGTAGCGAGGCCAGCAAGCACGAAAGGGGCGGGCCTCAAGACGAGAATTCCGAGGTCGTCGGAACCAAAGCCCACTTGGCGCGTTTCCTCCCTGAGCGCATGGCGCTCGTGATCCCCGCCACCCTCGGGTGGCATTCTCTCTCGTGCCGCCCTTGGCGGCACTCCCCAGACTGGCCCGTTGCAGATGCGAGCGACGGGCCTTTTTCTTTCCGTCGATCTGAGGCCGTCACCGAGCTGCAAGGGATTGCGAGGGCGTGTAGTTCTTTTTCGGTATCCGCACGGTGAGCGTGTAGGCTCCATCCTCTTCTTCAACCCATTGCTCACCTTCGAGCTGGTTGACAAAGGCCGCCATGAGGCGCCGACCGAGTCCATCGCTTTCAAT
>JBCBME010000490.1:0-2001 GCA_039822945.1 Pseudomonadota bacterium | reverse complement strand
CTGCGCATGGCCGGGTTCATGCGCCGCGTCACGAGAAGCGCGAGAATGTAGGCCGCGATCAGGAGGCCGAATTGCGACCAGGCCGCCGGGCTCAAAAGCCAGCTTTGCGCCAACTCAGCCGCCCGCAGGCCAAGAACAACGCCGTCTTGCGCAAGCTCGGGCAACCCTGCCGCCCAGTCAGGAACCGGCGGTGATGCCGCGAGAATTGGCTCGTCTTCCATGGCAGACCTTGCCCCTCAGAATGCGTGCCCCATCGTTGGACGAGTGCGCGAGGATGAACAAGACAACCCGGACCCGATTTGCCCGCTTTGTGGCCGAGCCATTCCGCCGGGCGTGCCACAAAGCCTTCATCACCTGATCCCCAAGCTCAAGGGCGGGAAAGGCGGGCCCACGGTGCTGCTGCACCATATCTGCCACAAGGAGATCCACGCGACGCTGACAGAGGCGGAGCTCGCGCGGCACTACAACACGCCAGAGGCGCTCCGCAGCCATCCGAGGCTCGAGAAGTTTGCGCGGTGGGTCGCAAAGCGCCCGCCCGAATTCATGAGCCGCGTACCGGGTGGAAAACGCAAGCGCAGATGAGCAGGCCTTGGGCGGGAGGCACCATCGGGCCCGCCCGCCTCCCCCTCAGCCTGGAAGGCTTCGGCCTTCGGTGGCGCGCTTCGCGCGTGAACGCACTACGAGGCGAGACGCGCGCTCTCAGCTAAAAAGGGCTTTGATGGCGGAGGCATGGGCTGGGGCGGCGGCGATTGCATCCGAGGCCCAGTCTGCCGCCTGTCCAAGAGGATCCTCAGCTAGGGCATTGAGCAGCCCCCAAGCCAGCGCCGTCTCCCCGTCAATCTTGGCTCCTGCCATGAAGATTTCTTTTGACCGCGCCGCCCCAACGAGCGCCGACATGCGCCCGGGATCAGAGGGCTGCGGGAGAAAGCCAAGCTTCATCACCGGGTAAAAGAATGACGCGCGGGGCACTGCCACACGGAGATCACAGGCCAGCGCCATCCCCATGGACCCGCCCGCGCATGTGCCATTAAGGGCCGCTATCGTGAGGCCGGGGTAAGCCGCAAGCGCGCCTGAAAGCTCCTCCCACAGGGGGGAGGTGGCCAACCCCTCTTTCGCGGCGGCGAGATCCATCCCGGCGGAGAAGACCTTGCCTCGACCAGAAAGAATGAGTGCGGGAGTATCGGCCGCGCGCACAGCATCGCGCAGGTCGGTGAGCATGGCCCGGGTCAGGGCGTTGGCCTTGTCTGGCCGATTAAGCACAAGGCGCGTCAGACCTTCCTCTTTCTCGACTTCGATCACGTTTG
The DNA here is from genome assembly GCA_039822945.1 of Pseudomonadota bacterium. Taxonomy (GTDB): domain Bacteria; phylum Pseudomonadota; class Alphaproteobacteria; order Rhodobacterales; family Rhodobacteraceae; genus Shimia_B. The sequence goes on along the minus strand of JBCBME010000490.1, from coordinate 697 downwards.
CTGCCTTTTACCCATTTCTCTGCGCGCCACGGTTGACCCCTGCCCGGCTTGGGCCGAACACTCAAGTCAGGAATTTTGAAAGGTCACAGTATGTCTTTACGCTTCTCGTCCCTCGCGCTCGGCCTTGCTGTCATCGGATCGCCCGGTTGGGCCGATGTGACAGCGGCCGAGGTCTGGGCATCGTGGCAGTCGTCCCTTGCAGCGGGAGGCGACGGGGTGGAGCTGACCACACAGGCCGTGCGCGAGGACGGAGACAACCTTATCGTCGAAGGGGCAGAACTGACCTTTGCGCCGGAGCTCGAGGACGAAGACGGCGAGGTGCGCTTCACCATCTCCATCGGTGACATCCTCTTCGACGGGCGCCCCGACGGGACCGTTGCCGTCACGATGGAGGACATGATCCCCATCACGGTCGGCGGAATAGCCGACACCGGCGAACCCTTTGCAGCGCGATTTGCCATGGCGCTCGATGGCACGGAGATTATCGCATCCGGCACACCTGACGCCCTGCGACAGGTTTCAACGAGCCCGGCGCTGACACTGACGCTGGAGGAGTACACCCCTGCAGAGGACATCACCTCCATCGAGTTGACGCTGAGCCTGGAAAACCTCGCGCAGGAGAGCTTGCGAGAGGTGGGCGACCCGGACCGGACAGAGTTTTCCAGCAGTGCTGCGTCTCTCAGCGCACGTTTTGCCG
>JBCBME010000489.1:0-2001 GCA_039822945.1 Pseudomonadota bacterium | reverse complement strand
CCATGTCGACGATCGCCACGGCAGGATATTCGCCCGTGGGCGGCATGGAGAATGCGGGCTCAGGCCGTCTGGGCGAGGTGCTCGTCGCGGCGTTTTTGATCTTTGCTCTGTCACGTCGCACGTTTTCTGATGGCGTGCTGGGGGATGCGACACGTGATATTCGGGCTGATCCGGAGCTGAGGATCGCGGCGACCGTCATCCTGCTGATTTCACTTGGCCTTTTCCTACGGCACTATCTTGCGGCGACACAGATCGACCAAAGCGTGGGGTTCCTTTCGGCGCTGCGCGCGCTTTGGGGGACGATCTTCACGACGCTCTCTTTCCTGACGACGACCGGCTACGCTTCCGCGGATTGGCTCACGGCTCGGGGCTGGTCGGGCATTGAGGCACCGGGTCTTCTTTTGATGGGGCTCGCGCTCATGGGTGGCGGTGTGGCCACCACTGCGGGTGGTGTGAAGCTCTTGCGCGTTTACGCGCTCCTTAAGCATGGCGAGCGCGAGATCGGACGGCTCGTATACCCGAGCTCGGTCGGCGGGGCTGGGCGGTTTGCGCGTCACATCCGGCGCGAAGGGGCCTTTATCGCGTGGATCGTTTTCATGCTTCTGGGGCTCTCGATCGCGGTTGTGATGATCGCGCTTTCCGCCACGGGAGCGCAGTTTGAAACGGCTCTCATCCTCACGATCGCGGCGCTCACCAATACCGGGCCGCTCGCCGATTTCGCCACGGCCGAACCGATCGCCCTCGCGCCGCTCTCCCTCACGGCCAAATACATCATCGCGGCGGCCATGGTGGTGGGGCGGCTTGAAACGCTCGTTATTGTCGCGCTGCTTAATCCGGCATTTTGGCGGAGCTGATGTCGCATATGCAGCAAAATCCCACCAAGGGGTTGTTTTCGGGCTGGAATCTCCATTCATTGTCCCTATTACTAGCAGTCCAAGAACGCAGCGTGTGATGGGGATCCGCGCCTGCGATAATAGAATGCCCAGGAGAGGCTAGGCAGATGGCATCTGACAAGCAGAGTTTGCAGGACGCATTTCTTAACCATGTGCGCAAGACAAAGGTCCCGGTGACGATCTTTCTGATCAACGGTGTCAAGCTGCAGGGGGTCATCACGTGGTTTGACAATTTCTGCGTCTTGCTGCGCCGCGATGGGCAAAGCCAGCTTGTCTACAAGCACGCGATTTCCACGATCATGCCGTCGCAACCCATCTCACTCTATGAAGGGGAGGAATGAGCCCCTAGATAGGGGCTTCATGACCGACCTTTACACCACAGAGACAACAGCGACCCGGGCGTGGGTGCTGCATCCTGACATCAAGACCGAGACGCAGCGGCGCGCCCCCGAGCATGCCTTGGGTGAGGCTGTGTCGCTGGCTGTTGCGCTGCCCGATCTTGAGGTCGCGGGGCACGACGTGGTGCGTCTGCCCCGCGCGCATCCGGGGATGCTGTTCGGGGCGGGCAAGATCGAAGAACTCGGGGCGCTCTTCAAGCGCGAAGAGATCGAGCTCGTGCTCATTGACGGCCCTGTCACGCCAGTCCAGCAACGCAATCTCGAGCGGGAATGGAGGGTAAAGCTCCTCGACCGGACCGGCCTCATTCTCGAGATCTTCTCAGACCGCGCGGCCACGCGCGAGGGCGTGTTGCAGGTCGAGATGGCGCATCTGAGCTATCAGCGGACGCGCCTTGTACGCGCGTGGACGCACCTGGAGCGCCAGCGCGGCGGATTGGGCTTTGTCGGGGGTCCGGGTGAAACACAGATCGAGGCCGACCGGCGCGCGATTGACGAGCAGCTCGGGCGCCTGAAGCGCCAGCTTTCAAAGGTGGTGAAGACACGGACGCTGCACCGCTCCGCGCGGGCGAAGGTCCCGTACCCGATCGTGGCCCTGGTGGGATACACGAATGCGGGCAAATCGACGCTCTTCAACCGGTTGACCGGTGCAGACGTGATGGCAAAGGACATGCTCTTTGCCACGCTCGATCTGACGATGCGGGCCGTGCAAC
>JBCBME010000488.1:0-2002 GCA_039822945.1 Pseudomonadota bacterium | reverse complement strand
CGCAATGGTCACGCGCCCGCGCCTGATCCTGATGGACGAACCCTTTGCCGCGCTTGATGAAATGACGCGTCAAAAGCTCAATGACGATCTGCTCGCGCTCAAGGCCATGACCGGGGCCACGGTGATCTTTGTCACCCATTCCGTCTTTGAAAGCGTGTTCCTGTCCGACCGGATCCTCGTGATGGCCGCGCGGCCCGGCCGCGTGATCTCCGAGATCGAAGTGGACGAGCCTTATCCGCGCGGCCTCGAGTGGCGCACATCCAAACGTTACGGTGAGCTTGCGCGGGTGACCTCCGACACGCTCAATTCCGCGCTCCATCCTGAAGGGGGACTTGTGGCATGACGGTGACCCATGATGTCGAGGTAGGCCAACAGGCAAACGATCACGGCAGCGGCCCGCTCTTTGACGCAGATGAAGAGCGCCGCGCCCGCAAGAAGCGGATCGAGGAGATCGCGAAATACGTCATCCCCGTCACGGTGATGGCGCTGGCCATCTGGTACTGGGACAGGATCGTCGTCTGGAACGAAATCGACCCGTGGATCCTGCCGCGCCCGGGCCTCGTTCTGAGCACGCTCATCGAGGATTGGGGGACGCTCTCCCAATCGCTTCTGGTGACGCTGCAGATCACGGGGCTTGCGCTCGCGGTGGCTGTGGTGGGCGGCGTGGGGCTTGCGGTGCTCTTTTCGCTCTCGCGCTTTGCGGAGATGTCATTTTCGCCCTTTGCGGTGATCTTGCAGGTGACGCCCATCGTCTCCATCGCGCCGCTGATCTTTATCTATGTCGAAAGCCGGCTCGTGGGGCTCTTGCTCTGCGCGTGGATCGTGGCCTTCTTTCCGATCCTGGCCAACACGACGCTGGGGCTGAAATCGTCTGACCACAACCTGCGCGACCTCTTCTCGATCTACCGGGCGAGCCGGTGGCAGCGCCTCATCCATCTGCAGCTGCCCTCGGCGTTGCCGTTCTTCCTCGGCGGTTTGAAGATTGCGGGCGGCCTCGCGCTGATCGGCGCGGTCGTGGCGGAGTACGTGGCGGGCACGGGCGGCATCGGCTCGGGCCTTGCCTTCCGGATTCTTGAGGCGGGCTACCGGCTCCAGATCCCGCGCATGTTTGCGGCGCTGATCCTCATCGCGGCCACGGGCGTGATCATCTATGCCACCACGTCGATCATCGCGCATCTGGCGCTGCGCAAGTGGCATGAATCCGCGCTGAAACGGGAGTAGCCCATGCCGCTGCCGCCGCTGCCGGACGGGCCGCTTTGCCTGGAAAATGTGACTGTGCCCAGCGCCTCCCTCGACGGGGGCGAGGGGCTCGTGACGACGACGCTTTGCATCGATGGGGCGATCGTTGCCAAGGCGCCGGGTGCCACGGTGGTCGACATGGGCGGGGCCATGGTCTTTCCCGGGTTTGTCGACATGCACACCCATCTCGACAAGGGGCACATCTCGCCGCGCTCCCCCAATCCGGACGGGAGTTTTGACGGCGCGATCATGGCCGTGCGCCGGGACGCCACGGCACGCTGGTCGGCTGAGGATGTGCGCGCGCGGATGACGTTTTCGCTGCGCTCGGCCTATGCCTACGGGACGCGGGCGATCCGCACCCATCTCGACAGCCACGCCCCGCAGGACGCCATCAGTTGGGGTGTCTTCAAGGAGGTGCGCGCGGACTGGGCGGACAGGATGGCGCTGCAGGCGGCCTGCCTTGTCGCATGCCCCTACGCGCTCGAGCCCGAATTTGCGAAGACCGCTGATATCGTCGCCGAGGCGGGCGGCGTCCTGGGCATGGTGACCTATCCGAGCGCGGATCTGCAGGCCCAGATCGACGCCTTTTTCGAAGCCGCCGAGGCGCGCGACCTCCACGCGGATTTCCACGTCGATGAGATCCTCGACCCCGAGGTGAACACGCTCAAGGCCATCGCGCAGACTGTGATTCAGCGGGGCTATCCACATCCCGTCACGGTGGCGCGTCTTTTTCTTCCATCACCGAAAGCGAGCAAAGATGCCC
>JBCBME010000487.1:0-2010 GCA_039822945.1 Pseudomonadota bacterium | reverse complement strand
CACCCAGTACCACGGCAGCGTACGCGCCCAGGAATGGAGCATGGCGATGTCGTCTGTCCCGTAGATCGCGCCCTGAAGCGCTGCCACGGCGAGGCGAAAGCCCACCGCCGCAAGCCCCGCCGCGATGCCGATCATGAGGGCGATGAACCAGAACTGGACCTGACTTGGCCCCTTTGCGCGCAAGATGGCCCAGCTTTGCCGGGTTGTTTGGGAGATACTGTCCAACACGCGATCCATATCGCGGAACCCCTCTTGGGTCGCTTTGCATTCACCGAGCCGTCCCCTAAGCTCACACGTGAACGCGCTGGGAGGCCCGATGAGTATCGACACCGCCATTGCTGCCCTTGGGCAAACGTTAGGGGATCGCCTGACGCGGTCCAAGTCCGATCTGGCGCTGCACGGGAGGTCGGAGTCACATTTTGCAGAAATGCCACCCGATGCCGTGGCTTACCCTGAAACCACCGAAGAGGTCGCGTCCCTCGTGCGGATCTGCCGCGACCATGGCTGCCCGGTTATCGGTTTTGGCACGGGCACCTCTCTGGAGGGGCACACCGCCGCGCCGCGGGGCGGGGTCAGCGTGGATTTCAGCCGCATGGCGCGGGTTCTGGCGATCAATCCGGAGGACATGGACGTCGTCGTCCAGCCCGGCATCACGCGCGAGGCGCTGAACGAGGAGATGCGCGCCACGGGCCTCTTTTTCCCGGTCGATCCGGGGGCCAATGCCTCGCTCGGGGGGATGGCCTCCACGCGGGCGTCGGGGACGACGGCGGTGCGCTACGGCACGATGCGCGACAATGTCGTGGGGCTCGAGGTGGTGACATCGGAAGGGGAGATCATCCGCACGGGCACGCGGGCGCGGAAGTCCTCGGCGGGCTATGATCTGACATCCCTCTTTGTGGGATCGGAGGGGACGCTCGGCCTCATCACCGAACTCACGCTGCGGCTGCATGGGATACCGGAGGCCATGGCGGCGGCGGTCTGCGCGTTTGAGGAAACCGCCCCCGCGGTGCAGACGGTGATCGAGACGATCCAGTCCGCCATCCCCATGGCGCGGATCGAGTATCTCGACGCGGCCTCCATCGCCGCGGTCAATGCCTATTCTGACCGGACAGATCCCGAGCAGCCCCATCTTTTTGTGGAGTTTCACGGCGCCAAGTCCGCCGTGGCCGAGCAGGCTCTGGCCTTTGGGGAGATCGCGGCGGGCAATGGCGGGGCGCGGTTTGAATGGTCGGACAGGGCTGAGGATCGCAGCGCGCTCTGGGCCGCGCGACACACGGCCTATTACGCGATCCTTGCGTCGCGGAAGGGCGCGCGCGCCGTTGTGACAGATGTCTGCGTGCCGATCTCTGAGCTCGCAAGCGCCATCGATGCCACGATTGATGACGTCGCAGAAAGCCCGATCCCTGGGCCGATCCTCGGCCACGTGGGGGACGGCAATTACCACGCGATCCTGCTCATCGATCCGGACGCGCCCGAGGAGAAAGCCGCGGCACTTGCCCTGCAGGAGCGGATGGTCGAGCGCGCGCTCGCCGCGGGCGGGACGGCCACGGGCGAGCATGGCGTGGGCTTGGGCAAGCTGGGCTACATGGAGGCCGAGCACGGCGCGGCCTGGGGGCTGATGGGCGAGATCAAGCGCGCGCTCGACCCCGGCGGGATCATGAACCCGGGCAAGCTCGTGCAGCAGAATTAGCCGCGCAAGAGCTCTGTCGCGGCGGCGCGGGCGGCTTCCGTCACGGTATCGCCTGCAAGCATGCGCGCTATTTCATCCACGCGGTCACCCGGCGCGAGGGGATCGACGGTGGAGAATGTCATCTCATCCTCGACGCGCTTGGCCACGCGCCAGTGATGGGCACCGAGGGCTGCCACCTGTGGTGAGTGGGTGACGACGAGCACCTGACCCTCTTCGGCGAGCTTGGCGAGGCGGCGGCCCACGGCATCGGCGGTGGCCCCGCCCACACCGCGGTCGATTTCGTCGAAGATCAGCGTCTGACGGCTGGCCCCCCCAGTGAG
>JBCBME010000486.1:0-2013 GCA_039822945.1 Pseudomonadota bacterium | reverse complement strand
CTCGACGAGTTCTTCGCGCAGCTTCTCGTCTCCGAGGGCTTCACGAACCTCGAAGAGGTGGCCTATGTGGAGCTTGATGAGCTCTTGGTGATCGACGGCGTCGACGAGGGCACCGCGGAAGAGCTGCAGGCCCGTGCGCGCGACTTCATCGATGAGCAGAACAAGAAAGCGCTCGAGAACGCGATCGCGCTGGGCGTTGAGCAGCAGCTCATTGATTTCGAAGGCCTGAGCCCCCAGATGCTGGAGGCACTGGCGGAAGACGGCGTGAAGACGCTCGAGGATTTCGCCACCTGCGCCGATTGGGAGCTTGCCGGTGGCTGGACGACAGTCGATGGCGAGCGTGTGAAGGACGACGGCATCCTCGAAAAGTTCGATGTCTCGCTCGAAGAAGCGCAGGACATGGTCATGACCGCCCGCGTCTTGCTCGGCTGGGTGGATCCGGAAGAGCTTGTCGCGCAACAGGCTGAAGCCGCCGAGGAAGCCGAGGCCTGAGGCGCGCATGACACGGGGTGGCGCACAGAAAACCCGGGAGGCACCGGAGCGCCGGTGCCTCGTCACGGGCGCCTCGGGTGACAAGGCGGGACTGATCCGTTTCGTGACCGGGCCGGATGGGGAGGTCGTCCCTGATCTCCTCGGAAAGCTCCCGGGCCGCGGCTACTATGTCTCTGCGGATCGTGCGGCACTGGAAAAAGCGGTGGAAAAGCGCATCTTTTCCAAAGGGGCCAAGGCGCAGGTGACTGTGCCGGAGGGCCTTATAAGCGGGATCGAAGCGGGGCTTGCGCGCCGCGTTGTTGATCTCATTGCCATGGCGCGGAAGGCGGGGGTTGCCATCGCCGGATTTGAAAAGGTCCGCTCCGCCCTGGCAAATCAGAACGTGAAGGTCTTGTTCCAGGCCTCCGACGGATCGGAGCGCGGGAAGGGCAAGCTTTGGACGCCTGAGGGCGCGCGTTGGTTTGGTATTCTGACCGCCGATGAGCTCGGTATGGCCTTCGGGCGCACCCGCGTGATACATGGCGCGATCTTGGCTGGCGGACTCACACCGCGTGTTGTAGAGGAAGCCGCAAAACTGAAGGGCCTGCGGGAGACGGCAGGTAACGGCGCGTCCGGCGCTGGAAAGGATTAAAGCTCTATGAGCGATAACGACGGCAAAAAGACGCTGGGGCTCGGTGGCCGTGGAGGCCGCCCAGGCAATGTAAAGCAAAGCTTCAGCCATGGCCGCACAAAAAGCGTGGTGGTGGAGACGAAGCGCAAGCGCGTTGTCGTTCCCAAGCCTGGCACGCCGAAGCCTTCTGCCGCAGCAGCGCCTGCGGGCGATCCGTCGCGCCGCCCGTCGGGCATCTCCGATGCGGAGATGGAGCGCCGTATGAAGGCCCTGCAGGCTGCGAAGGCCCGCGAAGCCGAAGATGCCGCCAAGCGGAAAGCCGAAGAAGAGCAACGCGCCGCCGAGCGCGACCGTCGGCGTGCCGAGGCCGAGGCCAAGGAGCGCGAAGAGAAAGAGCGCGAGCAGGCCCTGCGGGCCAAGGCCGAAGAAGACGAGCGCAAGAAGGCCGAGGCCGCTGAAGCTGCGCGCCGCGCGGCCGAGCCAGCGCCTGCCCCTGCGCAAGAAGAGCGGAAGTCGTCCAGCCGCAAGCCACCGGAGCGTGAAGCTCCGCGTCGCCAGGAAGAGCAGCGCCCCTCGAAAGGTCGCGATGATGGTGGCCGCCGCGGTGGCAAGCTTACGCTGAACCAGGCCCTTTCGGGCGGTGAGGGCGGTCGTCAACGCTCAATGGCGGCGATGAAGCGCAAGCAAGAGCGCGCGCGTCAGAAAGCCATGGGCGGCAGTGTTGAGCGGGAAAAGGTTGTCCGCGACGTGCAGGTGCCAGAGGCGATCATCGTCTCCGAGCTGGCCGGTCGTATGGCCGAACGTGTGCCCGACGTCGTCAAGTCGCTCATGCAGATGGGCATGATGGTGACGCAGAACCAAACCATCGATCAGGATACTGCAGAACTCATCGTTGAAGAGTTTGGCCACAA
>JBCBME010000485.1:0-2026 GCA_039822945.1 Pseudomonadota bacterium | reverse complement strand
CCAAGACGGGCGCGCTTTTCATCGCGGCCACCCAAATGGGCGCCATCGCAGCCGGACAGGATCCTGAACCCTGGGAGGAGCTTGGCGCGCGGATCGGGCAGAGCTTCCAGATCGCAGATGATTTGCGAGACGCGCTTTATGACGAGACGGCGCTTGGAAAGCCCGCCGGGCAGGATGATCTCCATGGCCGTCCGAACGCTGTCACCCTGCTCGGCGTCAAGGGCGCGATTGCAAAGCTCGATGACACGCTCGCCGGTGCCATTGCCTCCATCCCGCACTGCAAGGGCGAGGCGATGCTCGCTGAGATGGTGCGTCGCTACGCCGAGCGGCTCACTCCGCTCTTTGCTGCGGCACGCACCGCCGCCGAATGAACGACACACGTAAGATCGCGACGCCGCCTGTGGCACACGGGCGCTTTGGCAGCGGGCCCCGCGCGTGGCTCAATCGGCTGGCAGCGCACCCCGGCTTTCAGTCTTTTGCCGCTCGGATGCCGGGCCTTGCGCGAAAATCTCGGCGCGAAGGCGAAGAGATGTTTGATCTCATCGCGGGTTTTGCGAAGTCGCAGGTCCTTTTCGCTCTTGTCGATCTGGGCATCCTAGATCGGTTGAGCCACGGGCCCATGGTCGCCACAGAGGCGGCGCCGGATCTGAGCGAGAAGAACGCACGCCTCGTTCTCGACGGTGGATGCGCGCTGGGGCTTTTGCGGCTGGGGCGCGGTGGGCGCTACGCGCTGACGACGCGGGGCGCGGCGCTACTCGGAGTGCCCGGGTTGACCTCGATGATCCGCCACCATGCCGTGATGTATCGCGACATGGCGGATCCCTCGGCGCTCCTGCGAGGCGAGACGCGCCCGGAGCTCGCACGCTTTTGGCCCTATGTCTTTGGCGCTGGCGCCGCCGAAGATCCCGATACCGCGCGGACCTATTCTGAGCTGATGGCTGACACGCAAAGGCTCGTGGCCGAAGACACATTGCGCATGGTCTCGTTCAAAGAGGCGCAAGAAGTTCTCGATGTTGGTGGCGGAACTGGCGCCTTTCTCGCGGCACTTGGAGCCAAGGAGGCCGCCCCACGGCTCCATCTCTTTGATCTTCCGGCGGTCGCTCCTGGCGCTGAAAGCCGCTTTCGCACGGCAGGTCTTTCAGGGCGTGCCACCATCACGACGGGCTCCTTCCGGGATGAGGCTTTGCCCACCGGCGCCGATACGCTCACCCTCGTGCGCATCCTCTACGATCACAGTGATGAGACCGTGCGGGGCCTCCTTCAAAAGGCGTATGACGCTCTTCCGCCGGGCGGCCGCATTATCATCTCCGAGCCGATGACGGGCGGCGCGCGGCCCTCGGTGCCGGGCGACATCTACTTCGCCTTTTACACGTTGTGCATGGAGACCGGGCGGGCCCGCTCGCAGGCCGAAATCGCGCAGCTTGTGCGCATGGCTGGCTTTGGTCGCGTGGAGACCCCACGCCCGCGCCGCGCCTTCGTCACGTCGGTGGTGACGGCCATCAAATGAGGTGCGTGCGCTGAGCTGACAATTCTTTGTCCACTCTAATTGACATACTGGAGTGTAAGTTTAAACTGACAGTTATAGCCACAGACGGCAGCCTGAGTCCCGACTCAGGCTGTCGTGCCAAAGATAGGGAGCATCACGTGCACACCACCGCCGTTATTCTTTCTGAGCCGCGCAGGCTTGGGCTGGAGACCGTGGCCCTCAGTGGTCCGGTGAATGGCGATGTTGTGGTCGATGTCACGCATTCGGCGATCTCCACGGGCACTGAAAAACTGTTTTATTCCGGAGAGATGCCACCGTTTCCGGGATCCGGCTTCCCGCTTGTCCCGGGATACGAGGCCTGTGGTGAGGTCATGGAGGCGCGTCCCGGTGCCCGGCTTAAGGTGGGTGACACCGTCTTTGTCCCCGGCGCCACGTGCTACGAGGATGCCTACGGGCTCTTTGGCGCGGCGACGAAGCGGCTGGTGACATCCTCGCGCCGCGCGGTCCGCACTGATTCCACCCTCGGGGCCTCTGCTGCGC
>JBCBME010000484.1:0-2031 GCA_039822945.1 Pseudomonadota bacterium | reverse complement strand
CGCATCGCGCAACGCCGACATCGCCGAGATCTGGCGCGTGGTGCAGGACGAGACGCTCTACATCCCGATCCACCACCAGGTTCTGAACTGGGGCATGGGCGACGGCGTGGGGATCGAAGTCGACCCCGAGGATCAGCCCAAAGTGAAGTACTTCACCATGAACTGAGCTCGCGGCTAAGGACATCTAGGGGAGGGGCGGCGCTGCGGTGCCGCCCTTTTTCATTGCTCAGGATGCGCGCCGCGCGAGCTCTTTGGCGCTCAGAAGACCGGTATGGGCGTCCGGGTGACTGACCACCGAGGACGAGTTCAGCGCGGCGAGGCGCAGTGCCTCCATCGTTGACGCCCCACGCACCAGAGCGCCGGAGAGTGTCGCGGCAAAGCTGTCGCCGGCCCCCGTCGTGCCGCGCACCTGAGTCTCGATGACGGGCTGAAACGCGATCTCCCCGTCCCGCGACAGATGCGCGCCGTAGGAGCCGTCGGTGATGCCGACATAGCTCGGGCCAAGGCTGTGGATGCGGGCAAAGTAGTCGCTGTAGCCCAGCCGGAAGCCGCCAATTTCAAGGATCATCGCGTCATCCTCGAGGGCAGGGGCCATGCCGCCGTCCCAGCCGGTGCGCTCCACGAGCTTCGGGATGAGCGCGCGCGCCTCGGCCTTGTTACAGATGAAGAGATCGACGTCTTTGAGGCTGTCAAAGAACGCGCCGGTCTTGCTGGTGAGCTGCCGGATGCCCGGATTTGTGGCGACGAAAGCCCCAGCCGCATGGGCGCGCTTCACAATTTCGGGAAAGAGATCGGCTGACGCATTGCTCAGGCCCGCGACGTAGACAAGGTCTGCCCCGGAAAAGCCGTCGACGGGGATGTCGTCATGGGTGAGGGACTCGTTCGCGCCCCGATGGGTAAAGATAGCGGCGTCATGATCGTGCGACGCGATGAGGAGCGAGACCGCCGTCGCATGCTCGCTGTCACGACAGACGAATGAGCGGTCGATGCCCTCGCTCTCGAGCTTGGCGAGAATGCTCTGCGCGTTCACGTCCTGGCCGACCTTGACGAGAGATGAGGTCTCAAAGCCCTGTCTTTTCAGACAGATGGCCGCATTTACGCCGCCGCCGCCGAGATACGTCTTGATGTTGTCAGCATCGACCTTGCGCCCCGGCTCCATGAGGAGGAACGACGCGGTCTGGTTGGTCAGTTTCATCTGCTCGATGTCGGTGTCGGCGATCGTGGCGATGATGTCGATGGTGGCGGAGCCCACCGTGATTGCAGTCACCATGTCTTTCTCGAGCGTCCCTTGTCTGCGCTGACATATGCTGCCCTGCGCTTTGACATGTTGTGAAAGATAAGGGGCGTGACTGCAAGAAAACCGCCCGGATCATGCCTGACGAGGGCGGCCAGCAGCTGTTCTGAGGCACGAGGCAGGTCTGACCGCCCTTCTCTTTCCCAGGGTGGCGCACTATCGTTGCCTGCGACAAGGTGGCACTGCCACCCGCTGCCCTCGGAAAGGACATCCATGTATCGCTACGCTCTCCCGCTCGCTCTCTGCTTCGGCACGGCGGTTGCCGCAGAAGACTTCAACTTTGCGGTGACCACGGACCCGCAGACCATGGACCCGCACGCGGTGAACTCCGCACCGGTTCTCGGGTTTCTCAACAACGTCTACGAGGGCCTCGTGCGGCGCGGGAAGGACATGTCGATCGAGCCTTCGCTCGCGGTAAGCTGGGAGCCCATCGGCGATGGCGAAGGGTGGCGCTTTAATCTGCGCGAGGGGGTGACGTTTCAGGACGGCTCCGCCTTCAACGCCGACGACGTGATCTTTTCCTATGAACGCGCGTCCTCCGAGGAGGCAGACACCTCGAGCTGGTTTGCGCCCGTGAGCGAGGTGATCAAGGTCGATGACTTCACCGTCGACATCATCATCCAGTTGGCAATGGAATCCGGAAAGATCGGGTTGGGCGCCGATGTCATGATGTCGACGGTGAAGTCATCGACCTTGATCACCTCGCTCACGGGCGCAAACCAGCTCGAGGTGTCTGC
>JBCBME010000483.1:0-2036 GCA_039822945.1 Pseudomonadota bacterium | reverse complement strand
AGGGGCCAAGTTAAGCGAGCCTTAACCAGAATCGCCCTTCGTGGCGTGTATGAGCGGCTTTTCGGAAAAATCCCCCAATCTCTTTGCGTTCGATGAGGTGCGCCCGGCCACGGGCAAGCAGCCATCCTATATCCGCGACCATCGCGCGCGGTTGCGGGAGCGCTTCAGGGCGGGCGGGGCCGATGCCCTGCCGGATTATGAACTTCTGGAGCTTGTCCTTTTCCGCGCAATCCCTCGGCGCGATGTGAAGCCTCTCGCGCGTGCCCTTCTCGATACGTTCGGTGACTTCAATCGCGTGATCTCGGCCGACAGCACGCGCCTGTCGGCCGTCTCCGGCGTTGGGGAGGCCGTGATCACCGAACTCAAGATCGTCGAAGCCGCCGCACATCGTCTGGCCCGAGCACGCGTCATCCAGCGGCCAATCATTTCCAGCTGGGATCAGCTGATCGACTACTGCCACACTGCGATGGCCCACCGCGAGACGGAGCAGTTTCGGATCCTCTTCCTTGACCGAAAAAACATCCTCGTCGCTGACGAGGCGCAGGCTGAGGGCACCGTCGATCACGTGCCCGTCTATCCGCGCGAGGTCGTGAAACGCGCGCTGTCGCTCAACGCATCTGCCCTCATCCTCGTCCATAACCACCCGTCCGGAGATCCGACACCGTCGGAGGCCGACATCGCGATGACCCACAAGATCGAACAAGCTGCGGAGACATTGGGGATCACACTGCATGACCACATCATCGTCGGCCAAAGCAGAGAGCTGAGCTTCCGCGCGGAAGGCTTCCTCTAGCCTCAGTCTATGGGGACGGGTCCCGGGCCGAGCCAAACCTCAACGCGGCGGTTCACCTGGCTGGCCCAACCCGTGTCGTCACACGCCAGCGGAAAGAGCGCTCCCATCCCTTGCGCCAGCATCTCAACGCGATCAAAGCGCGTGAGAGTTGCGGCCTGCACGGCCTCTAACGCAACCCGCGCCTGAGCCTCGGAGAGACGACGCCCGATCTCACCATCCACCGCGCTGTTCACAAACCCTGCAAAGAGAAGAGACTGCCCGTCAAAGGCGCCGCTATCTATGAGCGACGCGAGGATTCTCGCCTCGCTCTCGCTGAGACCGGTCAGGATCGGTGCATCGCCCTCCTCAAAACGGAAGGTGACCGAGAGCCGTTCGAGGCCGGAAAGGCGCGATAGCGCGGACTGCAATGCCTCAAGGTCCCCAGCGGTCTCAACTGACAAAACGGCCTGCGCGACGCGGATACCCTGAGCCCCAAGCGGAACGGGGCGAGGTCGTTTGTCCAGAAACCCCGCCCGATCCACGACGCGCTGCGCATCGGGCCCGGTTGCGAAGACAAGAAACGCGCGCGCGATGTCGGAAAGGCGAGGCGCGGCTGTATAGGCCCACAAATCTAGACGGAGCGGGTCCGCTGCCTCATCCAAAACGTCAACGATGCCCCTGTTGCATGCACCAGACAGCCCTATCCGTTGTCCCAAGGGCAAGGCACTTTGGGCAACTACGAGCGCGCCGGGATCACCATTCAGGAAGGACTCAGCCTCGCCTTCTGACGCCAGCTCCTTGACTGAGAGTGCGAAAGGCTCGCCTAGCCCAGTGAGACCGGCAACGCGCGCCTCAAGAGCCCCTGTCTTCTCGGCTAGAACACCGGGATTGATCGGGACATCTTCGCCACCAAGTGCAGCCCAGGATGTGATGTCACCAGACAACACTGCGGGTAGCTGTGCGGCTGGCAGAGAAGGGACCTTTTCCGCAGCCGAGCCAGCGAAGAGAGAAAGCTCACGGCGCGCAACGAGGCGACGTCGTTCAGGCGCGCTCAGATCCCCAAGGCCGCGCTCAAGCAGCAACGCCCGTTCCGCCATGGTTAGATCCCGATCAGCAAGCACGATTTCAGCCCGCCCGTCCGCAAGGGCCGCAAAGCCATCGCCCGTGGATCCTCCAGAGATCTCAAATACCGCAAGGGGCGCATCATCAGGGTCAATGAGCGCCAAGGACACCACGCCCTCGGTGAGAGACGGCAGGGGACGTG
>JBCBME010000482.1:0-2040 GCA_039822945.1 Pseudomonadota bacterium | reverse complement strand
GGGTCTTTGGCACGCCGCCCTTGAGCGCCTCTATGAAGCGTTCCGACAAGAAGCGCGTAGCGGTCTTGTAGAGCTCCTCGAGCCGGGTGACGGCGGCGTCAGGATCATCAAAAAAGGTGGCGGGGGCAACATCGGGCGTCGCGACCGGCAGGCGTTGATCTGATTTCATGGGTGGTCCTCGAAAAGCGGCACCAGCTCGAACGTGCGCACATCGACAAGGCCGAGATCGGAGATCCGAAGCTCGGGGATGACGACGAGCGCCAGGAGCGAGTGCTGCATATTGGCATTGTTCAGGGTGCATCCGGCGGCGCGCATCGCCGCAAGGATGCCAGCGGCCTTTTCGGCCACCTCGGCTGCGGGGGCATCTGACATCAGCCCCGCGATTGGAAGTTCGACGAGCGCGGCCTCCGCGCCGTCGCGGTAGACACACATGCCGCCGCCCACTTCAGCGAGGCGGTTCGCAGCTGCGGCCATGTTGGCGCGGTCCGTGCCCACCACGATCATATGGTGACTGTCATGGGCCACGGTGGAGGCCATGGCCATGGGTCCCTTGTACCCAAAGCCCGAAACAAAAGCATTCGTAACACCGCCCGTGGCGCGGTGCCGCTCCACAAGGGCGATCTGGCAGACATCGCCCTCCCCTTCCACGAGCCCGTCCTTGACCGGGAGCTCGGCGGTGAGGGCCTTCGTCGGGGCCTGATTTTCGACGACGCCGATGACGCGGGCCGTGACGTGGTTTGCGCCGTCCGGAGCGGCGATCTCGAAATCGGCGGCGGTCTTTTCGGCCCCCATATGTACCGTTTGGCGCGCATTGTCGGGCCAGTGGTAATGCGGGCAGGCGACCTTGAGCGCGCCGCCCTCAGCCACCACGCGCCCACGGGCCATGACGGTCTCAATCGGCAGCTCCGAAAGCGAGGACGTGACAATGAGATCGGCCCGCCGCCCCGGCGCGATGGAGCCGAGCTCCCGTTCAAGCCCGAAATGCGTTGCTGTGTTCACTGTCGCCATCTGAAGCGCCACGAGGGGGTCGCAGCCGCAGGCGATCGCGTGGCGCACGACGCGGTCCATGTGGCCCTCCTCCACAAGCGTCCCGGCAAAGCAATCGTCGGTGCAGAGAATGAAGTTGCGCGGGTCCATGCCGCGCTCGGTGATGGCCGTGATCTGACTTTCGACATCGTACCACGCGGAGCCCAGGCGCAGCATGGCGCGCATGCCCTGCCGGGTGCGGGCGATGGCGTCATCCTCTGACGTGCCCTCATGGTCATCGGCTGGCCCGCCCGCCGCATAAGCGTGAAAGGCAGGCCCTAGGTCGGGAGACGCATAGTGCCCGCCCACCGTCTTGCCCGCGCGCTGCGTAGCCGCGATCTCGGCCAGCATCTGCGCATCACCGTTCACGACGCCCGGAAAATTCATCATCTCGCCGAGGCCGATGATCCCGGGCCAGCCCATCGCCTCCGCCACGTCATCGGCGCTGATCTCAAAGCCGGTGGTTTCGAGCCCCGGCGCCGATGGCGCGCAAGAGGGCATCTGCGTGAAGATATTGACGGGCTGCATGAGCGCCTCGTCATGCATCATGCGAACGCCTTCGAGCCCCATCACATTGGCGATCTCGTGGGGATCGGTGAACATCGTCGTGGTCCCGTGGGGGATGACGGCGGCCGCGAATTCAGCGGGCGTCAGCATGCCCGACTCGATGTGCATGTGCCCATCGCACAGACCGGGGATGATAAACCGCCCGCCCACATCGATGACCTCGGTCGCCGCACCCACGCAATGCGAGGCGTCAAGCCCCACATAGGCAAAGCGGCCAGCCGCGATTGCCACTTCCCAATCAAGCACTTCGCGCGTGTGCACGTTCACGACCCGCCCGCCCCGCAGAACGCAGTCAGCCTCGGCGCGCCCAGCAGCAACGGCAACAAGAGTGGGGGCGGCCTCGGCCCAGCTTTTCAGGGATGGGTGTTCCATGACCTAAAGGGCCCCAGCCTCGGGAAAGATGCAACCCCACCTGCGCCTCAATGCGCACCCGACAGCGTATTGACC
>JBCBME010000481.1:0-2047 GCA_039822945.1 Pseudomonadota bacterium | reverse complement strand
CTACCCCAAGTGCCGCGTCCCGGATGCTCGGTGGCACCGATTTGAGCGAGGCGCGTGTGGAGATGATGATGGTGGGGAGTGTCATCAGCGTCAGCACGAGGCCACCCACAAGCGGGGCCGATTGCGGAAGGTGCATGAACTGGATGAACACCGCGAGACCCAGGATGCCGAACACGATGGAGGGCACGGCGGCGAGGTTCGAGATGTTGACCTCGATGAGGTCGGTCAGCCGGTTCTTGGGCGCGAACTCTTCGAGATAGATCGAGGCTGCAACACCGATCGGGAGCGCTAGGAAAAGCACCACGAGCATCATGAAGAACGAGCCGAGGATCGACGCACCGATGCCAGCGGCGCCGGGATTGTCCACGCCCGTGTCGACGCCGGTGATGAAGTTCCAGTCAAACACCGTGGTCATCAGGCCCGCGTCCATCATCGCCTCTGCGGTAACGATGTCACCGGGCTGAATAAAGCGGTTCTCGGGGGTGATGTTCTCAACCTCGAGCGTCCCCTTGAAGAAGCGGTCGATGCGTGAGGCCGCTGGCACTTCGAATGTCACGACCTCACCAAGGAGGTCCTCATTTTCGGTGTAAAACTCCCGCAGGTTATTGCCGACGGAGCCTACCAAACGCTCCAACGCGTCCGAGCTGAGATCCGCCTCAATGCCTGCCTCGGTGAGCGCTCCAGAGAGGGCGCCGACGAAGAGAGCCTCATATTCACGCGTCTTAAAGAGCGTGCCTTCGGCAGTGGCGTATTCCTCGGCGGTGACAGTCACGTCGATCTGCACAACCGTCCGTTGGAAGGCCGGCAGGCCGTTCGACAGGATGGCCGTCAGCAGAATGACGAGCGACAGAAGCCCGATGACGATGGCTGTCAGCCCGTAGATCTTGAACCGCGCCTCGGCTGCGTTGCGCTTCTTTGTCCGCTCATCAAGGGTGAGGAGCGATGTCTTCGCCGGCTTGGCCGCCGGTGCGGCAGAGGCTGTCGCGTCGGTCATTCGTACTGCTCCCGATATTTGCGGACGATGTAGAGGGCAAAGACATTAAGCCCGAGGGTGATGACAAAGAGCGTCATGCCAAGTGCGAAGGCCACCAGAGCCTCGGGCGAGGCAAAGTCGCTGTCGCCGGTCAGCTGGCTGACGATCTTGGCGGTGATCGTCGTCATCGCTTCAAATGGGTTGAGCGACAGGCGCGCTGCGGCCCCTGCCCCGAGCACCACGATCATCGTCTCACCGATCGCACGCGAGGCGGCCAGCAGGATGGCACCCACGATCCCCGGAAGCGCTGCGGGCAGCACGACCTGGCGGATCGTCTCAGATTGCGTGGCACCAAGGCCCAGCGAGCCGTCGCGCATGGTCTGCGGCACTGCGTTGATGATGTCGTCGGACAGCGAGGAGACGAACGGGATGAGCATGATCCCCATCACGAGGCCCGCTGTCATCACCGCCGTGCCGCCAGACATCCAAGAGACGCCGAGATAGCCGCCCTCGCCGAAAAAGCTCACGAGGAAGGGGCCCACGGTCAAAAGCGCGAAGAGGCCATAGACGATGGTGGGGATGCCCGCGAGCACCTCAAGGAGCGGTTTGGCCACGCTGCGTACTGCTGGTGACGCATATTCGGACAGGTAGATCGCTGACAAAAGCCCGATCGGCACGGCGACCGCGAGAGCCACGAGAGAGATGTAGAGCGTTCCCCAAAGGAGCGGCAGCACACCGAGCGAGGAGGCCCCGCCCCGGCCCGAAAAGCTCGGCGCCCATTCAAGCAGGAAGAAAAACTCTGACGCGGGATACAGCCCGAAGAATTCTATCGTGTTGAAGATGAGCGAGAGCACGATGCCAACGGTCGTCAGAATGGCAATGGATGCGGCTGCGATCAGCATGGCCATCACGGCTCGCTCCACCGTGTTTCGCGCGCGGAAATCAGACTTTGTGCGCATCCAGGCCAACGCCAGGCCGCTCACTGCGAGAAGGAGCAGCGCTCCCGCCGAGCTCGCCTGAATACACGCGGCTCATGAAGCACAAGATTGCCTATGAGGCGCTTCTCGACCGCGG
>JBCBME010000480.1:0-2055 GCA_039822945.1 Pseudomonadota bacterium | reverse complement strand
CGTCGTCAGCACCAGCTCGGGCTATTCCTGGTCCATGAATGCCTACTGCCCCGCGCCGGGCATCGGGCCGCAGAGCCCCGCTGACAATGACTACCAGCCGGGCTTTGCGGCGGCCCTCATGCTCAAGGATCTGCGGCTGAGCCAGGACGCAGCTGATGCTTGCGACGCCGACACACCGCTCGGCGCCGCCGCCGCCGACCTCTACCGCACCTTTGTGGAGGATGAGGGCCAAGGGGCGCAGGACTTCAGCGCCATGCTCCCCCGCTTTGAAGGGCGTGGACGCAGCTAGCCCCGCGTGGTACGCAACCTTGTCCGCGACCAAAAGAAGGAGGCTTCACATGACCACCACAACCGTCGTCGGCATCTTCGTCCTTGTTTTCGCAGCGCTCGGCATGCTTTGGCTCTATCGGGCTGGCCTCTGAGGCTACTCCGCCGCCAGTTTTGACGCATCAAGCATCGGGCGCAGGTAGCGCCCGGTGTGGCTTTCTGCGACCTCGGCCACCTCTTCCGGCGTCCCCGTGGCCACGATCGTGCCCCCGCCATCGCCGCCCTCGGGGCCGACATCGATGATCCAGTCCGCCGTCTTCACGACGTCGAGGTTGTGCTCGATCACGATGACGCTGTTGCCCTGCTCCACAAGCTCATGCAGCACTTCAAGAAGCTTGCGCACGTCCTCGAAATGCAAGCCTGTTGTGGGCTCGTCGAGGATATAGAGCGTGCGCCCAGTTGAGCGCTTCGACAGCTCCTTGGAGAGCTTGACCCGTTGCGCCTCACCGCCGGACAGCGTCGTCGCCTGCTGGCCCACCTTGATGTAGCCCAGACCCACGCGCATGAGCGCATCCATCTTTTCGCGGATGCTTGGCACCGCCTTGAAGAATTCCTGCGCATCCTCAACCGTCATATCAAGAACGTCGGCTATGCTCTTGCCTTTGAACTTAATTTCGAGCGTCTCGCGGTTGTATCGCTTGCCCTCGCAGGTCTCGCAGGTGACGTAGACGTCCGGCAGGAAGTGCATCTCGATCTTGATGACACCATCGCCCTGACACGCCTCGCAGCGTCCGCCCTTCACGTTGAACGAGAACCGGCCCGGCTTGTAGCCGCGCGCCTTGGCTTCTGGCAGCCCGGCAAACCACTCGCGGATCGGCGTGAAGGCACCCGTATAGGTGGCGGGGTTGGAGCGTGGCGTGCGCCCGATTGGGCGCTGGTCGATATCGATGACCTTGTCCAGATGCTCGAGCCCCTTGATCGTCTCGCAGGGCGCTGGCGTCTGGCGCGCACCGTTGAGACGCATGGAGGCCGTCTTGAAGAGCGTCTCGATCGTCAGCGTCGACTTGCCCCCACCCGAGACGCCCGTCACGCAGACGAACTTACCCAGCGGGAAATCCACGGTGACATCTTTGAGGTTGTTCCCAGATGCCTTCACCACGGTGAGCTTCTTTTTCTTCCCGGGCCGCCGTTCCGCAGGCACAGTGATGGCCCGACGCCCCGCGAGGTAGTCGCCGGTGACCGAGGCGTCGTTGTCCATGATCTGGCCCGGCGTGCCTTCGGCCACCACGGTGCCGCCATGCACACCCGCCCCCGGCCCAATGTCATAGACATAATCGGCCTCACGGATTGCCTCTTCATCGTGCTCCACGACGATGACGGTATTGCCCTGATCGCGGAGGTTCTTCAGCGTCGTTAGCAGGCGGTCATTGTCGCGCTGGTGGAGCCCGATGGAGGGCTCATCGAGCACGTAGAGCACGCCGGTCAGCCCGGAGCCAATCTGGGACGCCAAGCGGATCCGCTGGCTTTCGCCGCCACTTAGCGTGCCACTTGCACGTGAGAGCGTAAGATACTCCAAACCCACGTTATTCAGAAAACCGAGACGCTCGCTGATCTCCTTCAGGATGGCCCTGGCTATCTCATTCTTCTGCTTTGTCAGAGCCTCCGGGACTCGGGCGCACCACTCCGCGGCCTCGCGGATCGACATCTCGCCCACCTGCCCGATATGGAGCCCCGCGATCTTGACCGCCAGCGCCTCCTGGCGGAGGCGATAGCCATCGCAGGTGCCGC
>JBCBME010000479.1:0-2066 GCA_039822945.1 Pseudomonadota bacterium | reverse complement strand
TCCGCGTGGTGGAGAGCTTGCGGGCGGCCTCGGGCACGCTCGGCTCGTTGAGGGTGACGATCACCTCGTTGCCCGCGCTCAGGCTGCGGCGGATCACGCCAGCCCCCACCATTTCACAGTCACAGAGGATCGGCGCGCCACGCGCGATGGCCTCCGCCCCGGCGGCAAATGCGCCCTCGGAAAAGGCGAGGCGGTCGGCGATGTCCACCATACCGCAAGCATGGATCAGGCGAATGACGAGAGGCTCGAACGCGGGTGGAAACCGGCCCAGACGGGCCTCAGCCCGGACGGTGGCAAAGCTTTGCTCGTATATCGCGCTGGGGTCGCGCTCGTAGGGCCTCATGGCTCGCCTGTCCTGCCCGTGCGGCGCGTGTGACGCGGCTCGTGACGCCCCCGATCTGGGTCAACGTTCCGAGCCCTCCGTTCGGGTCCTTATACCTCGTCGGCAGGGGTGTAGGGGAAGGCCGCGTGGGGAGCAATTGCAATTGCGTGAGGGGCATTGCCTGCAAGCCTGCCTCCCTTATTTTATGGCCATGCGCTGGATTGCACCGATATTTGCCTCGCTCGCCCTGCCCGTCTCGGCGGCGGATCTGTCCGTGATCGTCGACAGGGCCGATGACGGCGTGGAGATTTTCGTGAAATTCGCTACCGCCGACACCGAAGAGGTGCTCGCGCCATTTCCTCCGGGTTTTCTCGATGCAGAAGGGCTCGTGGACATCGCGCCTTTCCGCAACGGGACCTACGAGATGGGTGACGAGATGTGGGCCGGCGTGAGCACTGAAATCGGCGGGGAGGATGCGCTCGTCGAGGCGATGTCGATGATGGTGCACCCCGACAGCATTCCCGTGGATTTCGAGGATCCGATTGACGGCTGGATCGCCATGGCCGTCTGCAACGTGACGGACCCCAACGCCCGTTTCGGTTTGGAAGAGCTTTCTACCTATGCAGGCTTCTTCGCCTACAAGGTGGACGGCTACGCGCCGATATCGCTCGTTTTTCCGACGGATATCGACGTGGAAGTCACAGAATTCCTCCTCGGTCGGGAGCTTTCGACGGCAAGCCTGACAGTGGGGCCCAACGCGCCGCTCGAGCTCGACGCTGTGACACGCTGGGAACGCATCCGCTTCTGGTGAGGCTCTCCTGAAGGACGCCCAACGAAAAAGGCCCACGCAAATGCGCGGGCCTTTCAACAGCGATGTTGCGGGATTTACGCCTCTGCGGCGAGCATCTCGTCTGCCATCTCGAAGTACTCTTCGGCACGGCGGCGCGACTGGCCGCGGAAGCGCTCGCCCTTCAGATCTTCGTAGTTGCCGGACACGTCGCCGACGAGGATGAGGCCGATCATGCCGGCCGATGCGTGCGGCTGGCACTCATACATGTAGGCGCCTTCGACATCGATCGTGACTTCGAAGTCGTCATTGATGTTCGATTTCCACTCGGTGCCGCCCTCGGGCATCCAGTCCGAGTTGGACTGTGCGTTGTGGCCGGGATCTACAGAGATGAACTTGATCGTGTCGCCGGGCTGGGCGCGCACCACGGCGGGCAGGTAAACCTGACGCACACGCGGGTTGTCTGGGTGCTGGTTCAGCATCTGTACTTCGTGGGTCGTGTGGCCATCGGCGGACACAATCGACGGAACAGCCGTCGCAGCCAGAGCGCCGCCCATGAGGGCCAAGTGTTCACGGCGTGTCAGTTTCATAGTGTACTCCTTTGTATTCCGAGCCGGTAGGTAGCGGTACTTGGCTCCCCGTAAAGGCCGCGCCCGGCAAATTCTCGGCAAGATGCGTCATGCCACCGCACGTGCGAGGGCGCATTGCTCCCAAAGATGGCTGAGCGCGCCGACGAGGCGTTCGATCTCGGCGTCAGAATGGAGCGGTGACGGGGTGAAGCGAAGCCGCTCCGTGCCCTTGGGCACCGTCGGGTAGTTGATCGGCTGCACGTAGATTGCGAATTTCTCCAGAAGATAGTCGGAGATCATGCGCGTCTTGACCGGATCCCCTATCATCACGGGCACGATATGGCTTGGATTGTCGAGCGTTGGAATGCCGAACTACGCGCGATCGGCA
>JBCBME010000478.1:0-2068 GCA_039822945.1 Pseudomonadota bacterium | reverse complement strand
CCTGCGATTTCGATCCCCTGGCGGAGACGGGTGCGGAAGGTGGAGGCGCGGTCGCGTTTGTCGATTTTGTCCAGCATGGGTGACAAATATCACCATAGTCGGATTTTGTGAACCATTGGCGGGATTGTGCGCAGAGCCGGGAGGCCAGAGGGTGCACCCATGGACACAAAGCTGCGCACAACCGTGAAGGCCACGCTCTGGGCGCTCATCGGCCTCATCGTGATGACGCTGGTGGGCTACATCGCCACCGGGTCAGTCACGACGGGCGGTGCGATGGCGCTGGTGAACGCGTTGATCGGGCTCGTCTCTTACGCGATCTACGAGCGGGTCTGGGCGCATATCCGGTGGGGGCGCTTGTGAAGGAGTGGCCCACACTTGGGCTCGTGGCGCTCTGCTATGGCGGTGTGGCGGCCGCGCTTTATGCGCCCGTTTGGCTGGCGATCCCGGTACTGGGCCTCTTGATCGCGCTCCATGCCTCGCTTCAGCATGAGGCGATCCACGGGCATCCGTTCCGTTCTCCTTGGTTGAACGCGGCCCTTGTTTGGCCGCCGCTGACGCTCGCGATCCCCTATCTCAGGTTCTACGACACGCATTTGGCGCATCACCGGGACGCGCGGCTCACTGATCCTTTCGATGATCCGGAGACGCATTTTCTGGATGAGGGTGTGTGGGAGACGCTGCCGCGTGCGGCGCAAGTGGTGCTGTCTGCCAATAACACTTTGCTCGGACGGCTCGTGCTGGGGCCCGTGGTGGGGCAGGTGCTCTTCATGGCGGGTGATGCCCGGGCGCTGGGGCGCGACGGGCGCGTGGCGCTGGGCTGGCTCGTGCATCTGCCTGCAGTGGCGCTGGTCCTCTGGGCGGTGTCGCTCACGCCGCTGCCGATCTGGGCCTATCTGATTGCGGCCTATCTCGGCCTCTCGATCCTGAAAATCCGGACGTTTTGCGAGCATCAGGCCCATGAGCAGACGGGCGGGCGCTCCGTCATCATCGAGGATCGCGGGCCGCTCGCGCTGATTTTCCTCAACAACAACCTCCATGTCGTCCACCACCTGCACCCGAACGTGCCGTGGTACGCGCTGCCGGAGCAGTTTCGGCGCAACCGGGCGCGCTATCTCAGGCTCAACGACGACTACCGGTTTGCCTCCTACGGGGATATCTTCCGCCGCTACTTTTTCCGCGCGAAGGATCCCGTGGCCCACCCGCTCTGGCGCCGTTGAGGGGGCCGCGCTAAGGCGGGGGCATGTGGATCCCCGTCACGCTGGCTGCCGCTTTCATCCAATCGGTGCGGTTCGTGCTGCAAAAGCGGCTGCGGACGACGGCCTTGTCGACGGCAGGGGCCACGTTTGCGCGGTTTCTCTTTGCCTGGCCGCTGCTCCTGACGCTGGCGCTGGGATATGGGATCAGCCAAGGCTTTGAGATGCCCGGCACGTCTGCCGCGTTCTGGGCTTATGGGATCACGGGTGCGGTGGCGCAGATCGTGGGCACGGTTTGCACGGTGGCGCTTTTTCAGCATCGCAACTTCGCGGTAGGCGCGACCTTCAAGAACACGGAGGTGCTGCAGACGGCGCTCATCAGCCTTGTCATCCTGGGCGAAGGGGTGGGGCCCGGCGTTCTGATCGCGCTCATCATCGGGGTCGTGGGCGTCATCGCGCTGTCCGAGAGCCCGGAGGTGCAGGGCGATCTTCGCGCGCGGATCTTCAACCGGGCCACGGCGCTCGGCCTCGGCTCGGGGCTGGCATTCGGCGTGGCCTCCACCACCTATCGCGGCGCCGCGCTCTCGATGGAGGGGGGAGACGTCTTTTTGCGGGCGGCCTTTGGGCTCGCGCTGCTCACGCTCGTGCAGACCTGCCTCATGGTCGTGTGGATCTGGCTCCGGGAGCCCGGGCAGCTCGCGCGCGTATTCGCGGCGTGGCGGACGGTGGGCCTCGTGGGCGTGACCTCGATGCTCGGATCGCTCGGCTGGTTCACGGCCTTTGGCCTGCAAAAGGCGGCCTATGTGAAGGCGCTGGGCCAGATCGAGCTGTTGTTCACCTTCCTCGTTTCTGCCTTTTGGCTCAAGGAACGCTCC
>JBCBME010000477.1:0-2076 GCA_039822945.1 Pseudomonadota bacterium | reverse complement strand
AGGTCACCTTTCTCAACGGTGGCAACTCGATGATCGGGGCGCGCTGCGTGCAGCCCTCGCGCATCCTCGAGGTGCCGCGTGCTGCGATGCTTGAGCTCATGAGCCAGATCCCGGAGATGTCGGACATCATCATCACGGTGCTGGCCGCGCGCCGCCGTCGCCAGATCGAAAGCGATGATGCCGCGCTCAAGCTCATCGGTGCCGACGTGGACCGCAATATCCGCCAGATCGCGGCCTTTGCCGGGCGCAACAAGATCCCTTACCGCTCGATCGAGATTGGCTCGGGCGAGGCCAATGATCTGGCGCAGGCCTGTGCCTTTAACCCGCTTCAGCCGGCGGTGATCTACGGGCATGACACCACCATAATCGACCCCACGCCCGCGAAGGTTGCGCGCCTCTTCGGGATGGATCTGACGCTCGCCGATCACGAGGAATGCGACGTGCTCATCGTGGGTGCGGGCCCCGCGGGGACAGCGGCGGGCGTTTATGCGGGCTCGGAAGGGATGAGCGCGCTCGTCCTCGAAGACAGCACCATCGGCGGGCAGGCGGGCACATCAAGCCGGATCGAGAATTACATGGGCTTTCCCACGGGGATCTCGGGTGCGGATCTCGTCTGGCGGGGCGAGGTGCAGGCGATGAAATTTGGCACGCGGTTCGCCGTGCCGCGCCGCGCGACGGCGGTGGAGCAGCAGCCCAATGGCATCTTTGACGTCACGCTGGGCGACGGCACGGTCGTGTGTGCCCGAGCGCTCGTGGTGGCCACGGGCGTGCAGTATCGCAGACTGCCCATCGACGGGCTCGAAGCGCTCGAGGGCGCGGGCGTCTATTACGCTGCCACGGAGGTGGAGGCGCGCTATTGCCGGGATACCGACGCCGTGGTGATCGGGGGCGGCAACTCCGCGGGCCAGGCGGCGATGTATCTGTCGCGCTCGGCGCGCCACGTCCATGTGCTCATCCGGGGCACGTCGCTCGCGGCGTCGATGTCGGATTACCTCTCCTCTCGCCTCGAGGCCGATCCCGCGATCACAATCCACTACGAGACGGAGCTTTGCGCGCTCCATGGGGAGGATCACCTCAAGGCGATCACCGTCATCGACAAGGCCACCGGCAAGGAACGCCGCATCGACACCTGCGGGCTCTTCATCATGGTGGGGGCCGCGCCCAACACGGCGTGGCTCTCAAACCTAGTGGATCTTGACGACAAGGGCTTCGTCAAAACCGGGGCCGATGTGGGGGCGTCCTCGGCCTATTCCACCTCGCGTCCCGGTATCTTTGCGGTGGGCGATGTGCGGGCAGGCTCGGTCAAGCGTGTGGCCAGTGCCGTGGGCGAGGGATCGGTCGTGATCAGCCGTGTGTGGGAGTATCTCAACGCCTAGCTTGCCCCGCCCCGGACGCGGGCCTATAAGCCCCGCGACATGGCTCGCACCGCATCCATAAAGCGAATTACGGGCCCGGCGCGCTGAACCTCAGTCGCCGGGATGGACCCACGTTTTACCGAGCCACCTTCCAAATTTTGCGAGCCATAAATGTCTGACTACAAAGACACGTTGAACCTGCCTGAGACCGATTTTCCCATGCGCGCGGGGCTGCCCAAGCGCGAGCCCGACTGGCTGGGCCGGTGGGAAGAGATCGGCGTCTACGAGCGGCTGCGCGAGAAAGAGGGGCGCGCGCCCTTCACGCTCCATGACGGGCCGCCCTATGCCAACGGGCATCTCCATATCGGGCACGCGCTCAACAAGACGATCAAGGACATCATCGTCCGCTCCCACCAGATGATGGGCCATGACAGCCGCTACATCCCCGGTTGGGATTGCCACGGTTTGCCCATCGAGTGGAAGATCGAGGAGCAGTACCGCAAGAAGGGCAAGAACAAGGATGCTGTGCCAGTCAACGAGTTCCGCGCCGAGTGCCGGAAGTTCGCCGAAGAATGGGTGGGCATCCAGCGCGATGAGTTCAAGCGGCTGGGCGTCACCGGCGCGTGGGACAAGCCCTACCTCACCATGGATTTCCACGCCGAGCGCGTGATCGCCGAGGAATTCATGAAGTTCCTCATGAACGGCACGTTGTACCAAGGCT
>JBCBME010000476.1:0-2089 GCA_039822945.1 Pseudomonadota bacterium | reverse complement strand
CCATGTGTCTGAGCCAGCAACCCCGGCTCCTTCTCCTCGATGAGCCAACCGCCGGTATGGCGCGCGCAGACACCAACAACACCATCGACCTGCTGAAGACGATCCGCGATCGTCGCAACATCACTATGTGTATCATCGAGCACGACATGCATGTGGTCTTCAGCCTGGCAGAGCGGATCACCGTGTTGGCCCAAGGCACGCCGCTCGTCGAAGAAACGCCCGACAACATCAAAGGCCATCCCAAGGTGCGTGAAGCGTATCTTGGCGAGGCACAGGTCTAAGGAGCGGCCCGATGAACCAACCGTTCAACCCGAATGCCAATCACGCCGCCACGGCCCCGGCCTATTTCAGCGTCTACGACATGCATGCCTATTACGGTGAAAGCTACATCGTGCAGGGCATCAGCTTTAACGTCCATGAAGGCGAGATCCTCGCGCTTCTGGGGCGCAACGGCGCTGGGAAGACCTCGACGCTCCGCGCAATTGCGCGGACGGGATCACCGATGGTGACCCAGGGCG
This sequence comes from Pseudomonadota bacterium, assembly GCA_039822945.1. Lineage (GTDB taxonomy): Bacteria > Pseudomonadota > Alphaproteobacteria > Rhodobacterales > Rhodobacteraceae > Shimia_B. The sequence goes on along the minus strand of JBCBME010000476.1, from coordinate 1,571 downwards.
AGATCTGGCTCGATCACCAACCGCTCCATGATATGGCCTCCCATGATGCCGCGCAGGCAGGCCTCGCGCTCGTGCCCGAAGACCGGCGCATCATCCCCGGCCTGACCGTCGAAGAGAACCTGCAACTGGCACAAATCGCGCCCCCCAAGGGATGGAGCCTCGATCGGATCTACGACCTCTTCCCCAGACTGGGTGAGCGCCGCAAGCAGGAGGGGGTGACCCTCTCAGGCGGTGAGCAGCAGATGCTGTCCATCGGGCGGGCGCTCTGCCGCGACATCAAAGTGCTTCTCCTCGATGAGCCCTATGAAGGTCTCGCGCCCGTGATCGTTCAGGAAATCGCCAAGACGCTCGGCCACATCCGCGACCAGGGCATCACGACCGTGATCGTGGAGCAAAACGCTGTCGCCGCTCTCAAGCTTGCCGATCGGGCTGTCATCCTTGATACCGGTACTGTGGTATATGACGGCTCCGCACAGGAGGTGCTGGACGACGAAAAGCTGCGCGCCGAATACCTCGCCATCTGACGCGCATGTGCCCAAAATAAACGCGGCTCGTCAGTGTGTTACGGGCCGCGACACGACCAAAAAGGACCGCTGCCATGCTCGACGAAAGCAAAAAGACCTACCCCCCCTCCTCTGATTTCGTCGCAAAGTCTCACGCCGATGAGGCCACGTACCAAGAGATGTACAACGCCTCGATCGCGGATCCCGAGGCCTTCTGGTCCGAGCACGGCAAGCGGATCGACTGGATCAAGCCCTTCACGAAAGTGAAGAATTCCACCTACGCGCATCCCGATGTCTCCATCAGATGGTTCGAGGATGGCACGCTCAACGTGGCCGCCAACTGCATTGACCGCCACCTCGAGACGCGCGGCGATCAGACGGCCATCATCTGGGAGGCTGACGACCCGGAGCTTTCCAAGCACATCACCTACCGCGAGCTTCACCAAGAAGTCTCCAAATTGGCGAATTGCTACAAAATGCTCGGAGTTGGGAAGGGCGATAGGGTCATTTTGTACATGCCCATGATCCCCGAAGCGGCCTACGCGATGCTCGCATGTGCCCGGATCGGCGCGATCCATTCCATCGTCTTCGGCGGCTTTTCTCCCGACGCGCTCGCGGCGCGGATTGCGGGCTGTGACGCGTCCCTTGTGGTGACCGCAGACGAGGCGCCTCGCGGCGGGCGCAACACCCCGCTCAAGGCAAATGCGGACAAGGCCATGGAGATCTGTGGCGACGTCCAGATGCTTGTCGTCGCGCGTACGGGCGGAGGTACCGGCATGAAAGAGGGCCGCGATCACAGCTATGAAGCACTGATGGCAGAGGCCTCTCCCGAGTGTTCGCCCGAGGAAATGGCGGCTGAAGATCCTCTCTTCATCCTCTACACATCGGGTTCTACAGGTCAGCCCAAGGGCGTTCAGCACTGCACCAGAAGATGTCACCCTCATGGTAGTCGAACGTGTACTGGTGCGTCATCGCCGCGTAGACGAGATAGCCGCCGGTGCAGTGCTGAACGCCCTTGGGCTGACCTGTAGAACCCGATGTGTAGAGGATGAAGAGAGGATCTTCAGC
>JBCBME010000475.1:0-2091 GCA_039822945.1 Pseudomonadota bacterium | reverse complement strand
AGCGTGAGGAGAAAGCTTGCCCCGAGGAATGCAAAAAGCGCGATCGGACCCGCCCAAAGAGCTATGAGGCTCAGGAGCGTTGCGGCGCTGGGTGGCGTGCTCGCGACCGCAGCCGGGGCGGCGGAGGAGGGCGCACGCAACGCCCCGTAAAGACCCGCCGCGAGAATGATCAGAGGAAAGGGCAGACCGGCTGCAAAGATCCCGAGGAAAGCCAGCGCTGCCAGCATCAGACCCTCGGCCCCGTCAAGCTTTCCGGCGAGCTTGGCAAGCGCGCTTAGCACGATAATGATCACGGTCGCCTGAACGCCGAGAAAGACCTCCCGCACGAGCGGAACTGTCCCATAGGAGAGGTAGAGCGCGGCGAGCGCGAATATCACGACAGCTCCGGGCAGAACAAAAAGCAGCCCCGCTAGCAGGCCGCCCCAGACCCCCCGCAGCCGCCAGCCTGCATAGGTGGCTAGCTGCATGGCCTCGGGGCCGGGCAGGAGCATGCAAAACGAAAGCGCCCTCAGAAAACTGTCTTGCGTGAGCCAGCCGCGTTTGCTGACGAGCTCATCCTCCATGAGCGCGATCTGAGCCGCAGGGCCGCCAAAGCTCAGGCAGCCAATGCGCCCAAAGGCGTTGATAAGATCTCGCGTGGTCGGTGTCTGCGGCGCGCTCATGACCGCGCTCTAACGACTTCATATGACAGCGAAAAGACTAGACTGGCCGGGACCAAAGTTTGGGCTCCGCGAATTCGATGGAGTTGCCATCAGGGTCGCGACAATAGATGGATCGCGCCCCTGTCGGCCACTCGAAGTCCGCCTCTATGGGGATGCCCTTGCTCTCAAGATGCGCCACCCATCCATCAAGGGCAGACCGGGGCACGCGAAAGCACATGTGGCCCGGCCCGTCCGCGCCGTGGGTGGGAACGGGCAGCGGGCCCGAGGGCGTCCGCGTCGCTTCCGCCACAAAGAGCAGGAGCATGCCGGGGCCGCATCCGTAAAAGCGATGGCGCCCGGGGACATGAAGCACGTCTTCGAGCCCAATGAGGCCACCGTAAAAGTCATGCGATGCATCAAGGTTTTGCACATAGAGCGCCGTCTCGAGGATCGCATCAGGGGCTTCTGGGTGCTGAGACATCGGACTTCTGCTCTGATTGGAATAGACAGGTTGCGGGCGCGGGTGGTACGTTTCGCTCAACAAAAAATGGGGTGAGCAGCCTTGGATATTACATTGGACCCGGTGAGCTTCCGCGTCGATCCTCAAAATTGGTCGCGGTTCTGGAAAGACGTCGCGCGTGGCGGATGGGAGCCGGGCACGTTCCGTTTCTTTCGCGAGGCGATCACGCCTGAAACGCGCGTCATCGACGTGGGCGCATGGATTGGCCCAACCGCGCTTTATTCGGCGCAGCTTGGCGCATCCTGTATCGCGTTTGAGCCTGACCCAGTGGCCTACGCCGAATTGGAGAGGAACGTCGCGGCCAATGACGGGGCGCCCTGGATGGCGAAGCTGACGCTCCGCAACGAGGCCGTGGCCGCGGAGGCAGGTGAGCTCACCATCGGGAGCCGCTCAGGTGGCGGCGACAGCACGTCCTCCGCGCTCTTTGCTGACCGTGAGACCGCGTGGACGGTGACAGCCCGCACCTTGCCGGAGGTGCTGGAAGAGGCCGCGCCAGGCGACGCACCGATCTTCATCAAGATCGACATTGAAGGCGGGGAATACAGCCTCGTCCCGGCGCTCAAAGACGTGCTCGCACGCCCGAACGTGACGGCGCATATCTCGCTTCATCCGAACTTTCTGAAGCAGTCCATAATGGCAGAGCAGGGTGCAACCGAAGAGGATGAGGCCGTCCGGGAAGCCTTCGCTTCCGCGCATGAGAGGATCCTCGACGCCCTCCCCGAAGGGCGCAATCTCACCGCGGGCAAGGCGCTCAACCTGCTGGATCGTCACAAGCTGATGAAGCGCGCGCGCCGTAGCTGTGTCTTCCCTAAGGAAGTCCACATACTTTGATATCGGTTGCGGAGTAAGTGCAGGCTTCTGTTGCCAGGTGCCTGCGAACCCCGCCTAACGCGGCTAGGCGCTAGGGCTTAAGTTCGGTTCAACCCGGAC
>JBCBME010000474.1:0-2099 GCA_039822945.1 Pseudomonadota bacterium | reverse complement strand
TCAGATTGGCTTGCACCAGGTTTTCGGCGATCGCGCGGGCCTCGCCCTCGGCGCTGCCGGCGCCGCGCATCATGGCGATCACTAAATCGGTGAGCGCGCTGTCATTGACGCCAAAGACGATCGTCTTGTCGGCGTCCTTTCCCGGCGCCGAAATCAGAACGCGGGACGAGCCATTGTCGAGATGCGCCTGGCAAGCCTCCTTGGAGGTGAAGATGCCGGTGCATTCCATCACCACATCCACATGCGACCAGGGCAGATCGGCGGGGTTGCGGATTGCGGTGACATCCATTGGCCCGCGGCCCACGTCGATCGTCGTTTCCGTGGTCGTCACCTCGGCGGGAAAGCGGCCATGGACGCTGTCATACCGCAAAAGATGGGCGTTCGTCTCCACCGGGCCCAGATCGTTGATCGCCACGACTTCGATATCGGTGCGGCCAGATTCGATAATGGCGCGCAGCACATTGCGCCCGATACGACCAAACCCATTGATTGCGACTTTCACGGCCATAGGAGCCTCCGTTCCTTGCAGCTTGAAGCGATGATTGCGCTAACGTTTCTCAGCCACGTGGCTCCACGTCAACCAATCTGCAAAGAAAGAAGGGTTCAGCGCCAGAAGGCGAGCCAATCCATGAAATCCACGAGGCGCACGATCAGAAAATGCGTGGCTGCGCCCGCGTTGAGCGCGACATCAGCAATGATGGCCGCGAGGATCATGGCGGCGAGGATGAGGGCGAGCCGTGTCGTCACGGCTGCGCTGCCTCAATGGCCGCCCTGAAGGGGGCCTCAGTGGAGCAGGCGCCCCATCGTGGCCGCGACATCTGCCATACGGCAGGAAAAGCCCCATTCATTGTCATACCACGCGAGTACACGCACCGTGCGCCCGCCCACAACCTTTGTCTGATCAGGCGCGAAAATCGAGGAATGGGGTGTGTGGTTGAAGTCAATGGAGACCTTGGGCGCGTCGTCGTAGCTCAGCACGGCGCCCATGTGGCCTGCGGCGGCTTCGGCGACGATGGCGTTCACGTCGGCGACGGTCACATTCTTGCCCGCTTCAAAGGTGAGATCGACAGCGCTCACATTCGGGGTGGGGACACGGAGTGCCGTGCCGTCGAGCTTCCCCTCCAGCTCGGGGATCACTTCCTTCAGCGCCTTGGCGGCCCCGGTGGAGGTGGGGATCATCGCCATGGCGGCGGCGCGTGCGCGGTAGAGATCCTTGTGGCGGCGGTCGAGCGTCGGCTGATCGCCGGTATAGGAGTGGATCGTCGTCATGATCCCGCGCTCGATCCCAATGGCCTCGTGAAGCACTTTGGCGAGCGGTGCGAGACAGTTGGTGGTGCAGGACCCGTTGGAGATCATCCGCTCATCGGCCTGGAGCGCGCGGTGATTGACGCCGTAGACCACCGTGCGGTCGACATTCTTTGCAGGGGCAGAGATCAGGACCTTTTTCGCGCCGCGCCGGAGGTGCACGTCGCTCTTGGTCCCGTCGTTGAATTTGCCGGTGCATTCGAGGACAACATCGCAGCCCTCCCAGTCGAGCTCTTCGGGCTCGTAGGTCGAAAAGACCTTCATCGGCCCGCGGCCGAGATCGAGCGTGTCGTCCTTGACCGAGACGTTCCCGGGGAAGCGCCCATGCACGCTGTCATAGCGCAGGAGATGCGCGTTTGTTTCGATGGGGCCGGTGGCGTTGATCTTCACAACCTGCACGTCATTGCGTGCGCTCTCAGCAATATGTGCGAGGGTGCAGCGTCCGATGCGCCCAAACCCGTTAATGCCCACGGTCACCGTCATCAAATCTCTCCTACAAGCCGCCAATTGCCATTGGATATAGGCTGGGGCTTTGGGCGGAGGAAGGAAAAACGGAAAGCAAAATCAGTATGTTAGCGAAAACATCTGATGTTGGCGCTAACGCTGTGCACAAAAGTATGCAAAGCGCCCGTTTGTTTCCCGAAAGGCAAAAGCTCTGTGGCTTGATTGTGCTGAGATCGTGAGCCCCGCGCGGAGACATGCACGGGGATTGATCAACGGACGGACCCGCAGCTCAGGGCGATCTTGGCGAGTCGCGCCGCTGTCGCGGGCAACGCACAATTGCGCTGCCCGTC
>JBCBME010000473.1:0-2108 GCA_039822945.1 Pseudomonadota bacterium | reverse complement strand
GCCGCTGGGTGCCCGAGATTGCCCATCTCGACAACAAGCACCTGCAAGAGCCGTGGCGCGCGGGCGGCGCCCCGGGCTATCCCGCCCCGATCGTCGACGTGGTGGAGGCCGCACGCGCCGCCCGGGACAAGGTCTTCGCCGTCCGCAAGGGCACAGCCTTCCGCACCGAGGCCAACGCCATCGTCAAAAAGCACGCCTCCCGCAAATCAGACCGCGGCTTCCAGCGCGACCCCATGCCCGGCGACAAGAAAAGCACCGCGAAACGCCGCCGCCCTTCCAAATCCGCAAACCCGGACCAAATGTCACTCGACCTCTAAACTCACCCTTTCTTCTGTCTCCAAATACTTCGGGGGTGTGGGGGCTGGCCCCCACGATCGACATGCCAAAGCAACGCAAGAAATCCGACCTGCCCACCAAGACCTGCGCCACCTGCGGGCTGCCCTTCACGTGGCGCAAGAAATGGGAAAAGGTCTGGGACGACGTCAAATACTGCTCCGAGCGCTGCCGCAGACAAAAGTCACACAAGAATACCTGAACCGAGACGCAAAGCTTCCTTGGTGAGCGGCGGGGAAATCCTGTTGCCGATAGGAAACTTCGGCCCTAGCTTCCGCGGCACACAAAAGCATACGGGAGCCTCGCCATGGAAGATCGCATCGACAGCCACGGACTCAAGATCGCGCGTCCGCTCTGGGACTTCATCGAGACCCAGGCGCTTCCCGGCACGGGCGTGTCGTCGGACGCCTTCTGGGCTGGCCTCTCACGCCTCGCCCATGACTTCGGCCCCAAAAACCGCGCGCTTCTTGCAAAACGCGAAGAAATCCAGACCCAGATCGATGACTGGCACAAAGCACGCAAGGGCCAGCCCCACGATGCTGCGGCCTACGAGGCTTTCCTGCATGAGATCGGCTACCTTGTCCCTGAGGGGCCTGACTTCGACATCGACACTGCGGGCGTAGATCCCGAAATCGCCATGACCCCGGGCGCGCAGCTTGTCGTGCCGATCATGAATGCCCGTTTCGCGCTCAACGCCGCCAATGCGCGCTGGGGCAACCTCTATGATGCCTTCTACGGGACCGACGCGCTGGGCGATCTGCCCTCAGGCAAGGGATACGATCCCGAACGCGGCGCCCGCGTCATCGCCCGCGCCAAGGCCTTCCTCGATGAGGCCGTGCCGCTCCAGAACGGCAGCTGGGCAGATGTCACAGATGTCTCGCTCATGGCCCTTCAGCGCCCCCAGCAATATCTGGGCACGATGACGGAGGGCGACTGGACGGGCTATCTCTTTGAAAACAATGGGCTGAAGATCGAGATCCTCACCAACGCCACCCACGACATCGGCAAGGACGATCCCGCCCACATCGCCGCCGTCAATCTCGAGGCCGCGCTCTCCACCATCATGGATTGCGAAGACAGCGTCGCCGCCGTCGATGCCGAGGATAAGGTACTCGCCTATTCGAACTGGCTCGGCCTCATGAAGGGCGATCTGAGCGAGACCTTTGAGAAGGGCGGCAAGACCGTCACCCGCAAGCTCTTTGGCGACGCCACCTATACCGCGCCCGATGGAACCGATTTCATTGTCAAATGCCGCTCGGTCATGCTCGTGCGCAATGTGGGCCACCTGATGACGAACCCCGCTGTGCTCGACCGCGACGGGGCCGAGATCGGGGAGGGGCTCATGGACGCGCTCTGCACCGTGATGATCGCGATGCACGACCTCGCGAAAGCAGGCGGCCCCCGTAATTCCGAGACAGGCTCCGTCTACATCGTGAAGCCCAAGATGCACGGGCCGGAGGAAGTGGCCTTCTCCAACAAGATCTTCGGCGCCGTCGAAGAGATCCTGGGTCTCCCCGCCAACACCGTCAAGATGGGGATCATGGACGAGGAGCGTCGCACCTCCGCCAACCTCAAGGAATGCATCCGTGCCGCGAAATCCCGCGTGGCCTTTATCAATACGGGCTTCCTCGACCGTACGGGCGACGAGATCCACACCTCCATGGAAGCCGGTCCCATGATCGCCAAGGGCGCGATGAAGGCGACGCCCTGGATCTCCGCCTACGAGGATCGCAACGTCGATATCGGGCTCGCCTGCGGCCCTTGAGGCCGCAGGC
>JBCBME010000472.1:0-2115 GCA_039822945.1 Pseudomonadota bacterium | reverse complement strand
CACATCGGTGCGCATGATATCGGAGAGCTCCAGCGCCGGTTCGCCAAAGAGCTTTGCCCCGCCCTGGTTTTCGAGCACCAGCAGACGCCGCTGGATCGCCCCGATGGAGGCCGTGCTGACATTGCCGTAGCGCAGCGAGAGCGTCGCGCGGTTCTCCCCCACCCAGACGAGGAGCGATTGCAGATCCTTGAGATCAAGCAGCGGCAGCCCCTGCTCATCGGCCACGCGGAAGGCGATGTTGAGGATCCCTTCTTGCGCCTCGGAGAGCTCCATGAGCCGTGCGAGGAGGAGCGGCCCCATCTCGGCCACAGTCGTGCGGACGGGGTGGCCCTTCTCGCCGAAAAGATCCCAGAAGGTCACCGGGAAGGCGCCATAGGTATAGTCAGAAAAGCCGATCTTGCCCGCGCGGCTCATGAACGCGTCGTGGAGTTTGAAATCCGCGCGCCCTGCCCGTGCGAGCCCGGACAGATCACCCTTCACGTCGGCGAGAAAGACGGGCACGCCCGCGCTGGAAAAGCCCTCGGCGAGGATCTGGAGCGTCACGGTCTTGCCGGTGCCCGTCGCCCCCGCGATGAGGCCGTGTCGGTTGGCGTATTCGAGCGAAAGCCACTGCCCTGTTCCGTACGCGTCTCCGCCGCCACCGACGAATATGCTCTCTGCCATGTATGCCCCCCGCAATGCGCGCTGTCTTTGGGCCGACCATACAGCGAACGCGAGGCGCTTCCAGAGGGTCATTTCGAGCCCGAAATGCCGCTCTCAGGAAATCAGTTGACGCGACGTGCCTTGGCCCGTAGCGTGCCTAGCAATACGTCGGCCAGTCCGACAGGGAGAGAAAAAACAGGAAAGAGGGTCTGCGCTCGCGGACCCTTTTTTCTATTGGTGGCACGGCTTTCTATTGGTGGCACTGCGCTTTGTAAAAGACGCGTGAGGTGCCCGGATGGATTTCCGCTTGCCCCGAGCTTTTCCCCTGACAGCGCCGCGCACCCATGATAAGCGCCCCGGAAACTGATTTGAGGAGTGAGTGATGAAGCCTCTCTTGAGCGCACTTGCGGTGGCAGCCGCGATCCTGACGACCCCTGTGATGGCGCAGGAAACCGGGACGACCGCAGAAGGTCTGAGCCTGGGCGAGACCATCGTGAACGGGCGCGCGATTGGTGAAGAGTACATCGCGGCGACATTCGACGATTGGGCGCATCGCTGCGTGACGACCGAGGATGGCGATGACCCGTGCAACGCCTATCAACTGCTTCTCGACAATGAGGGCAATTCGGTTGCCGAGATCTCTCTGGTGCCACTCGCAGCCCAAGGCCAGGCCGTGGCCGGTGGGACGATCGTGACCCCGCTTGAGACGCTTCTCATGCGTCAGATCTCGCTGCAGATCGATGCGGGCGCCGTGCGCCGGTATCCCTTCACGTTCTGCACGCGCTCGGGCTGCATTTCGCGCGTGGGCTTCACCACCGATGACGTGGCCGCCATGAAGGCCGGCAGCGGTGCAACGATCACGATCGTGCCCGCGGGATCGCCTGACACGCCCGTGGTGCTCGAGATGTCGCTGACGGGCTTCACCGCGGCCTATGACGCGCTCGAGCCGCGCTAAGACGCCGGGACAGCAAGGATTTGAGGAGGCCTCTTCGGAGGCCTTCTTTCGTTTTGAGGGTCAGGCTGCGCGCAGGGCCAGCACGGCGTTGAGCCCGCCAAAGGCAAAGGCATTGGAGAGCGCGCCTGTCACGTGCGCGTCGCGGGCCACGTTGGGCACCACGTCAATGGCGCATTCGGGGTCAGGCTCCTCGTAGCCGATTGTGGGGGCAATCACCCCGTCGCGCAGCGCCATGATGCAGGCCAAGAGCTCCACCGCGCCCGTGCCGCCGATGCAATGGCCGTGCATGCTCTTGGTGGAGGACATCATGAGCGCATCGGCGTGGGCCCCAAAGACGCTCGCCACGGCCGCGCATTCGGTCTTGTCATTGGCGGCGGTGCCAGTGCCGTGGGCGTTGATGTAGCCGATCTCTTCCGGCGCCATGCCCGCATCGCCAAGTGCCCCAGCGATGGCGCGCCCGGCCCCCTGTTGGGAGGGCATCACAATGTCGGCAGCATCCGAGGTCATGGCAAAGCCTG
>JBCBME010000471.1:0-2118 GCA_039822945.1 Pseudomonadota bacterium | reverse complement strand
GTAAGCCCGACAGAATCACTTGACCATTCGCCGCCGTTGCCTGGGCCATAGGGCCCGCCAGATCGACGAGTGGACCCTTGAGAATGTTTGCGAAGATCAGGTCGAACGGGCCGTTCAGGGCCGGATGGTCGAACCCTTCGGCTTCCACACATTGCACAGCGCCGGACATGCCGTTTGCGGCCAGGTTTGCAGTGGCGACCTCGACGGCCACGGCATCGATGTCGGAGGCGACGACGTCGGCCTCGGGCCAGACCCGCTTGGCCGCCATCGCGAGAACGGCGGTGCCGCAGCCGATATCGGCCACACGCTCAAACCGCGCGCCACCCTCAAGAAGCGCGTCGAAGGCTTCGAGACATCCCTTGGTGGTGCCGTGGTGGCCCGTGCCAAAAGCCATGGCCGCCTCGATCAGGAGCGGCTCCGCCCCCGCGGGGACCTTGTCGGCATCGTGGCTGCCATAGACGAAGAAGCGGCCTGCGGTGACGGGTGCAAGCTCCCGGCGGACATGGGCGACCCAATCGACCTCCGGCAATTCGCTGACGACGAAGGGCTGCGCCGCGAAAGCCGCGGCCAGAAGATCGAGCCCGCCTGCATCGGGTGGTTCCACGAAATAGCCGCCTACCTCCCAGACGCCGCTGCCGTCTTCGACCTCAAAGACGCCGACGCCGGTGGGCTCTGGCGTGAGCCGCTCCATGGCCTCGCCCAAAGCCTCCGCTTCGGAGCGGCCTGTGAGCGTTGTGAGCGCGGTGAAGGTGGGCATGGGCGGGCACTCCGATCAGGGTGCCCGCCTGCTAGCGTCTCGTGCGCCTAGGCGCCAGTGCCGATGGGGCAGGTCACGCCCGTGCCGCCGATCCCGCAATAGCCGCCCGGGTTCTTGGCGAGGTACTGCTGGTGGTAGTCCTCAGCATAGTAAAAAGCGGGCGCCTCCACGATCTCGGTCGTGATGGCGCCGTAACCAGACGATTGCAGACGCGGCGCAAAGGCCGTGCGGGAGGCCTCTGCCGCCGCTTTCTGCGCCTCCGAGTAGGTGTATATGCCGGAGCGGTACTGCGTGCCCCGGTCATTGCCCTGGCGCATCCCCTGCGTGGGGTCGTGGCCCTCCCAGAAGACCTTGAGCAGCTCGTCGTAGGAGATCACGGCAGGGTCATAGACCACGCGCACCACCTCGTTGTGGCCGGTGCGGCCGGAGCAGACCTCCTCATAGGTGGCATTCGGAGTGTAGCCGCCCGCATAGCCCACGGCGGTGACATGCACGCCCTCAAGGCCCCAGAACATCCGCTCCACGCCCCAAAAGCAGCCCATGCCGAACATGGCCTCTTCCATGCCCTTGGGCACCGCGCCCTTGAGCGGAACGCCCGAGACGAAATGCTCGGCGGCTGTGGGGATCGCGAAATCCCGGCCCGGCAGGGCGTCTGCTTCGCGCACCATCTCGGCGCTTTTGAACATCAATCCAAACATCGCGGTCTCCTCAATCTCTCCTGGCAGGATATAGGTATCAGAGACCCGGGGGCCAAACCCCGTCTCGTCGCAGCCCGGGTTGCCGTGTCAGGCGGCTTGAAGTGCGCGCGGCGCGAGGATCGTCTCATTGCCCGGGCCCGGGTGGCGCGGGATGAGAAGCGACAGGATCAGCGAAACAAGGGCCATGCCCGCGGCCAGAAGAAAGACCGCCTGCGGCGAGGCGAGCCAGAGATAGCCCATCGCGGCCGGCAAAAAGACCGCGGCGATGTGATTGATCGTGAACGACACCGCCGCCGTGGGCGCGATATCCTCGGCCCCTGCGATCTTCTGGAAGTACGTCTTCTTTGCGAGCGCGAGCCCGAAAAAGATGTGGTCGATCACGTAGAGCGCCGCCGCGACCGCCACGCCCCAGCTGAAATAGTAGAGCCCGCCATAGGCCAAAAAGACGAGCGCGAGCCCGGTGTACTCGAAGGCCAGCGTGTTCCGCTCCCCGAAATAGCCCACGGCGCGCCCCAGAAGCGGGGCCACGATCATGTTGATGACGAGGTTGATGAGATAGAGCGCGGTGATCTCGTGGACCTGAAAGCCGAACTTCTCCACCATCATGAAGCCCGCAAAGACCACAAAGATCTGCCGCCGCGCGCCCGCCATGAATTCGAGCGC
>JBCBME010000470.1:0-2119 GCA_039822945.1 Pseudomonadota bacterium | reverse complement strand
GCGGACGAACTTCGCCGCCAGGCCGATAATTTCATCGAGCTGGATGAGCTGAAGGACGTCATCGGTCGCCCCCCGCGTGAGCCACGCGACGACATGCGCGCTGAGCGGAGCATGGAGCCTGCGTCAGAAGAAGACTGACCGCAGCACAGGGCACCAAAGCTGAGGCGAGGCCTGCCATCCACCATCAGGCCCGCCTTTGCTTCGCCACCATCGCGACAACCTTTATCCGTGGGACCGACGAGAGCGGGCCTGTTGGCGTGTCCTTAGTGCAAGGGCGGGTCTGAGCCGCCGCTTCATCGAAGCATCAGAAAATTTCACGTGCCACCGCGTGGCCAGCCCAGACGCGATGTGATTGAGTGCCCGGAGCAAAGGAGCGCCCATGTCACTTCAATTTCTCATCACCGCCTTTGTCGTCGTCATCGCCCCGGGAACGGGGGTCATCTACACGCTGGCGGTGGGGCTGGGGCGAGGCGCGCGGGCCTCGATCTGGGCGGCACTCGGCTGCACCGCGGGGATCGTGCCGCACCTGCTGGCAGCGACGCTGGGGCTTGCCGCGCTCCTCCACACATCGGCGGTGGCGTTCCAGATCGTGAAGTTCGCGGGCGTGGCTTACCTCCTTTATCTCGCGTGGCAGGCGCTCCGCGCAGGCGGCGCGCTCTCTATCGAGGCCGATCCGCGACCCGAGCACCCGTGGCGCATCGCGCGCCGTGGCGCGCTCATCAACATCCTGAACCCGAAGCTTTCGATCTTTTTCCTCGCGCTCCTGCCGCCCTTCCTCAGCGGGGAGCCCGCAACCGCCACCGCAGAGATGGCGGGCCTTGGCGCGGTCTTCATGGCGATGACTTTCGCTGTCTTTGGCTCTACGGCGCATTTGCGGCGCGTGTGCGGACGGCGATCCTCGGCTCTGAGCGCGTGCTGACATGGCTCAACCGGACCTTCGCCGGGGTTTTTGCTCTCCTTGCTGGCCGTTTGGCCCTCGAGCGCGCTTAAACCCCCATGACTGTGCCTCGCTCAGCGCTTCTTCTCGGGCTTGCTGGTGTCTTGCCGTTCCTTTGGGGCGCGCTGACAACGGCTCTGCCGGGGCTTGGCGCGGCTGCCCTGCCCTATCTCAACGCGCGCCTCATCGGCCCGTTCGTGCAGCTCTGGTACGGCGCGATCATCCTGAGCTTCATGTCCGGCGTCCTTTGGGGCTTTGCCACAAAAGCGGGGGACTGGCAGCTCTGGGGCTACGGGCTCTCCACGCTTCCCGCGCTCTTTTGCTTTTTCTTCGTTGGCGCCGGCGCGGACAATTCCGCGGACATGCTGATCGTGGGGTTCGCCGCACTCCTCGGGCTTGATTACCTCTTTTTCAGGCGCGGCCTGACGCCGGACTGGTGGATGCAGCTTCGGGTGCTTTTGACGGCGCTCGTGATCCTCTCTTTGACCGTGGGACTGTTGGCATGAGCGACAAGGAAACCCTCTCGGCCTACGCCACGCGCGTGGACGAGTACCTCACAATGGTGGAGGATGAGCCGTCGACCTCGCTCGTGGCCTTTGCCGATGCGCTGCCTGCGGGCGGGCGGGTGCTCGATTTCGGGTGCGGGCCGGGGCATGCGGCGCGCTACATCGCCTCGCGCGGGATTGAGACCCACGCATGGGATGCCAGCCCCGAGATGGTGGAGGCCGCCGCCGCGCCGGGCGTGGAGACGCGTCTCGCGGTCTTTGACGATCTGACCGAAACCGAGGCCTATGACGGGATCTATGCGAGCTTCGCCCTCCTCCACGCGCCGCGGGCAGACTATCCGCGGCACATGGCAGCCATCGTGGCGGCACTCCGGCCCGGCGGCGTGCTTCATCTCGGCATGAAGACCGGCACGGGTGAAAAGCGCGACAGCATCGGGCGGTTCTATTCGTACTTCAGCCGGGACGAGCTCGTGGCCGAGATCGAGGCAGGCGGCCTCACCGTGGTCTGGGAACATGCAGGCGCGCAGAAGGGGCTCGACGGGACCATGGCGCCCTACATCCTGATCCGGGCGCTGAAGCGTGGCTGACCTCTTTGCCTACACAGACGGCGCCTGTTCCGGCAATCCGGGGCCCGGCGGCTGGGGCGGCCATGAGCTCCATGCGGTTGTTGGTGGTC
>JBCBME010000469.1:0-2119 GCA_039822945.1 Pseudomonadota bacterium | reverse complement strand
CTACGAGCTTTTGTCCGCCCCGCTGAACTTTCTCGAGATCGTGGTGGGCTACGTGGGCGCGGCGGCCACCAAATCGCTCTTTATCGGCGTGGTGATCCTCGTGACGTCCTTCTTCTTCGTCGACATCACGATCCTGCACCCGCTCGCGATGATTGCGTTTCTGGTGCTGACCTGCGTGAGCTTTTCGCTCATGGGCTTCATCATCGGGATCTGGGCCAAGAGCTTCGAGCAGCTCCAGCTCATCCCGCTCCTCGTGGTGACACCGCTCGTCTTCCTGGGGGGCTCGTTCTACTCGATCTCGATGCTGCCCCCGATCTGGCAGAACATCACGTATTTCAACCCGGTGCTCTACCTGATCTCGGGCTTCCGCTGGTCGTTCTTCGGCACGTCCGACGTCCCCGTGGGCCTCTCGCTCCTCGCCATCGCAGGCTTCACAGCGCTCTGCCTCGGCGTCATCTACTGGATCTTCAAAACCGGCTGGCGCCTGCGCGCCTAGGGCCCGGCCCGCTCCGCTTTGGCAGTGTCAAAGCCCGCCGCCACAAGCGCCCGCCAGCGCCGCTGCCGGTGCGCGTAGAAGGACCGCGCAAACATCGCCACGGGCCACGTGAGCACTTCCGCCTCGATGGAGACGCGGTCGGTATAGCGCGTGCCTGCCCCCTCGGGCTCCAGCGTGATCAAGTGATCCCAACGGCGGATCATGCCGCTGTGCCCATTGTCGCGCAACGCCCGGCACCCCTCGGGCGCCTCGGGATGCGAGATGCTGATCGTCTGTCGCCCGAGCGGTACCAACCCGCGCCAGCGCAGGGCCACGACATATTCACCCACCGCCCACGTCTCGGGAAACCGATCGGGCCGAACAGGGCGAAACCCGAGGATCGGCCGCGCCACGAAAAGAAGCAGGCCCGGCCTGTGAAGCTCCTCCCAAACCCGGTCCACCGGCGCGTCGAGAAAGCATGAAAGAACGACCTCACGCATGTTCCTCAGTTAAGAACGCCCCGCCCCACCACAAGTGGCTCGCTGGGGTGTGAACGGCGGCAGAGCTCAACCAAGCGGTCGCCCCAATGCGTCATGTCCTATAAGCGGACGAAGCTGCCGTTTGATAGTGCCGCCACAACGACTGCTTTGTATGGAAACACTGCTGTGGTAGTGACCTATCATGGCGACGATCAGACCCATTGGCGGAGAAACTCCACTCGATTTTGTTGAGCGAGCAGACGCGCTGAAAGTGCCGGACGAAGTGATTAACAAAGTCCTCACGGATCACTTTGGCTATGCGGATGACGGCGAGATAAAAAAGCTAAAGTTGCAGTCTAAGCCATTTTGGGATCAGTTTTATCGGGATCGTGTCGAAGGGATATTTCAAAGAGGTGGCACTCGATATGCTGCGTTGCGGTTCGTCCAGAGGAAGAACGACTATGCGGACGAGCATAGAAGGCTATCCGACGCTGAGATTGAACGAATTGTAGACTCGGTAGGCGAATGGCCTCGTTAACCTGACTTTCGCGCAGCAGACATTCGTGCATTTCGCAGCATTCGTTACTTTGGTCTCTTAACTGACCTTCGCTGCAACCTCTAAACTGCACCATTGGACACAACCGTTCACCTCGTGGCAGGTGTGCCTTGTTGCTGGGCGCTCAGGGGCCTAAATGGCAGCCAATGAAACGCTACATACCCTTCATGAAGTCGGACCCGGAAGTCGCTGTTGTGCGGCTCGACGGGCTCATTGCCTCGGGCCGTGGCCTCAACGATGCGGGCATCGGCCCCGTCCTCGAGAAAGCCTTTGCCGGCAAGAAGGCCGCGGTGGCGCTTGTCATCAACTCCCCCGGCGGCAGCCCCGTTCAGAGCGCCCTGATCGGCGCGCGGATCCGGCGGCTCGCGGAGGAGAAAGAGGTGCCCGTCTACGCCTTTGTCGAGGATGTGGCGGCCTCGGGCGGCTACTGGCTTGCCGCCGCGGCCGACGAGATCTTTGTCGATTTGAGCTCGGTTGTGGGCTCCATCGGCGTGATCTCGGCAGGGTTCGGCCTGACTGGCGCGATCGAGAAGATCGGGGTGGAGCGGCGCGTGCTCACCGCCGGGAAATCAAAGAGCATGAACGACCCCTTCCGCCCGCAAAAGGAAG
>JBCBME010000468.1:0-2127 GCA_039822945.1 Pseudomonadota bacterium | reverse complement strand
CGCAGCACCACGATCTTGTCAGCGAGCGTCATGGCTTCGACCTGGTCGTGGGTGACGTAGATCATCGTGGCGCCGATCTCATTGTGAAGGCGCGCGATCTCGACCCGCATCTCCACCCGGAGTTCTGCGTCGAGGTTGGAGAGCGGCTCGTCAAAGAGAAAGACCTCCGGCCCGCGCACGATGGCGCGCCCGATGGCCACACGCTGGCGCTGACCGCCAGAAAGCGCGGCGGGCTTGCGCTTGAGGTATTCGCCAAGGCGCAGGATCTTGGAGGCGCCGGAGACTTTCTCGTCGATGGTGGACTTTTCCACCCCGTTCATCTTGAGGCCAAAGCCCATGTTCTCTTCGACGGTCATGTGGGGGTAGAGCGCGTAGGTCTGAAACACCATCGCTACACCGCGTTCAGCCGGGTCGAGATGGGTGACATCGCGCGCCCCGATGTTGATGGCCCCCTCCGTCGTTTCCTCAAGCCCGGCGACCATCCGCAGCAGCGTTGACTTCCCGCAGCCAGACGGGCCCACAAAGACGCAAAATTCGCCGTCTTTGATATCAAGATCGACGCCATGGATGACTTGGACGTCGCCATAGCGCTTGATGACTTGGTTCAGTGTGACGCCTGTCATGGGGCCCTCATTCAGATGGAAACGGTTTCGGGGAAGCGCCACTGTGCAGCGTCTTCGGCGATGGATTTTGCAGTGTGGCTCAGCGCGGGGGTGTGGCTTTCGAGCGTGCGCAACGTGGTGCGGTCGACCGAGGAGGTCACCGAAAGCGCCCCGAGGAGGCGCCCGTGGCCCGTGAGGATCGGCATCGCAAGGCAGATGATGCCCGGCTCGTGTTCCTCCCGGTCAAAGCCGTAGCCGCGGTCACGAATTGCCTCGAGCTCTGTGCGGAGTGCAAACTCGGAGGTGACGGTGTTGGGCGTGAAGCGGTGAAAGCTCTGCTGCGCGATGACGGCGGCGAGCTCTGCCGGGGGCAAATAGGCCATCATGACCTTGCCCACGCCCGTGCAATAGGCGGGGCCCACCTTCCCGGCCTGACTGTACATCGGGAGCGGGTTGGCGGCGTTCACCTTGTCGACGTAAAGCACGCTGCCGTGGTCGAGCTGCGCGAGATGGATCGTGCCGCCGACGCTTGCGGAGAGTGTCTCGAGGTGGCGGCGCGCGACAGGCGCGAGCGAGGACGTCTCCCACGCCGCATGGGCGAGCCGGACGAGACGGACGCCCAAAGCATAGGTCTGGCGATCCGGATCGTAGGTAAGCATCCCCTCGGCGAGGAGCGTCTGGACAAAGCGATAAAGCGTGGCTTTCGGAAATCGCGAGCCCGCCTGAAGCTCGGCAAAACGCACGGGCCGGCCAAACATGGCGACCTGGTCGAGCACGGCGAGCGCTTTGCCCACGGTGCCCGAACTCATCCCAGTATTTTGGGCTGCGTCCGTCATCTGTCCTCCCTGGCCTGACCGGTGCGCGCTTTGTTGGCGCTTTGTCCGGAGCAAGCCTCCATGGTTGACAAGCCTAGGCGAGTCGCGGTTACTATTTCAACATATAAAACTCGGTTTCAAATAATGAAACTTCTCGAGAGATGAGAGGCAGGAGCCGGGTTCCGTGGAAGCATAGGGAGGAAAACATGCGTTCCATTCTCACCTCCGTGTTGGCGCTGGCCATCGCGGGCCCCGCCATGGCGCGGGATCTTGTCATCAATTTCGACGACCTGAACCCGGCACCGAAGGCGGCCTTCGAGGCGGCTGTGGCGGCATTCCAGGCGGAAAACCCCGACATCAACGTCATCACCAACATCAATGACCGCGAAGCGCACAAGACCGCGATCCGGAACTTCCTGACCGCTGACGCGCCTGACGTCACCTCCTGGTACCCGGGCAACCGGATGGCGCCGTTCACCGATACCGGCCTGTTCATGGGCGTCGACGATGTTTGGGACGAGAACGGCCTGCGCGACACGTTCTCGTCGATCGAAGCAACGATGACCCGCGACGGCGTGACCTATGGCGTGCCGTACACGTTCTACCAGTGGGGCATCTATTACCGGAAGGACATCTTCGACAAACTGGGCCTCGAAGAGTTCGAAACCTGGGACGACATGCTCGCAGGCTGCGCGCAGATGAAAGAAGTG
>JBCBME010000467.1:0-2138 GCA_039822945.1 Pseudomonadota bacterium | reverse complement strand
CCAGGGTGGAAGCGCTGGCGAAATCGTCGCTGATGGAATTGCTGGAGCCGTGGTAGAGGGAGGCGCTGCTTTTGTCGGAGGAAAAGTAGGCGAACGAGTCGCTGAAACGGTGGCCCCGGGACTCAGCAGAGCAGTTGCTGGAAACATTAGTGGAAATATCGCAGCGACTGCTTCGTCTGTAGCAGGCGCTACAGTCGCAAATGGTGCTCCACAGGTTGCTGGTGCCGTCAGCGAAGGAATTCAAAACGCCGGGAACGCTGTCACGGAAAACGTAAACAGGGCAAGAGAGGCTGCAACCCCTGAGCCAGAAGACTTTTGAATTTTAGCTTCCAAGAATTCGGGATCGGAGAAGATGAAGTATTTCAAAGTCGCAGTATATTGCGCCGCATTTTCCGTATTTTTGAACGCGATATCGTTGTTTTTCGCCTTCGTAAATCAGGACGCAATTTATGATGGCATTGTTGTGGACCACGCGCTGCGCTTTATTTTTGTATTCGGCCTACTGTTCACATTCTTCGTAGGCTTGGCTCTCTTACACCAGCGAGCGAATAGAGAAACGGATAGCAAGTAGGACTTGCAGATCGCCCGGCAGCTTCCTTGACAGAAGCGGGCGATACCGTCGTCTGGCGCGAGGCCTGCAGCCCGCTTCGAGAAAGCCTCGACAGCCCGGGCGGGAATTTCGATGATCAGGACTTATACCGGCCACATTGCCGACACCGCTACCGGCCTGACCTATATGAAGGCGCGCTATTACGATCCTGAGATCGGGCGGTTCTACGTAAGCGTCCAGCGACGCCGCCCTTTCGCTGATGTTAGAAGATCGGTTTTAGTGTCCACTTGTTTTAGTGGACACTAAGGCTGGGGATGGGGAAGCGCCGCAAACGCCGGACTTGGTCGCATGATGAGAAGCGGGAGATCTGCGCGCAAGCCATTGCGCCGGGTGTTTCGGTGGCTCAGGTCGCCCGTCGTTACGCGCTTAACGCCAACATGATCCACAATTGGCTGAAGGATGTCCGCTTCTCTCCCACATCCGGCCGTTCCGATGGCCTGGATCAGGGACCATCCTTCCTGGAGCTGGATGTCACCGACTATACCGGTTCAGGATCGGATCGGTCGGTGCCGGCGATCAACGGGGTGGGCGGAGCAGTTTGTGCGACCCGCATCGATCTGACCCTTTCCGATGGGCGCCGCATCCTGATCGAAGGTCCCATGTCCTTGCCGGCGATTGTGCAATTGGTCGAGGGACTTGCGGCTTGATCCCGGTGCCTTCGAACACAAGGGTATGGCTGGCGGCCGGCATCACCGACATGCGCAAGGGCTTCAATGGGCTTTCTGTGTTGGCACAGGACGTGTTGGAACTGGACCCGTTCTCCGGCCATCTCTTTGTGTTCCGAGGCAGAAAGGGAGATTTGATCAAGGTGATCTGGTCGGGGTGAGACCCGCCCGCCATCGGTCCGAGGGCGGGTCGAACGCAGGGCGCCTGCCTGTTCTCCAAGCGCCTCGAGACGGGCCGGTTTGTCTGGCCCCAGGCCAGGGACGGGAAGGTCTCGCTCACCGCCGCGCAGCTCTCGATGCTGCTGGAAGGCATCGACTGGCGCATGCCGAAGCGGACCTGGCGACCCTCGAAGGCGGGTTAGGGATTCCTGACCCGGGCGAAGCGCTGTAATCCCCTGACATGACGACGGTTCTGGCGGATCTCCCGGATGATGTCCAAGCCCTGAAGGCGGTCATCGCGGACTTGTCCGGTGATCTTGATCGAGCCAGGGTCGAGCTCAACCACCGCGACCTTCTGATCGAGAAGCTGAAGCTGCAAGTGGCCAACCAGCTGCGCCACCGGTTCGGCACCTCTGCTGAGAGCCTGGACCAGCTCCAACCCATGCTGGAGGACCTGGAACTCGCGAGGAGCGCTGAAGCCCCGGTCGAACCGAGGGCGACGGCGGTCAGACAAAAGCCGGTTCGCAAACCCAAGGCCGGAGGTTGCCCGGATGAACGCCGCGCGTGTTCTCGATCAAACCGACAAAAGAAAACCCCCGAAATCCGCTAGGAAATCAGGGGCTTGTCTGGGTGCGGGAGTAGGATTTGAACCTACGACCTTCAGGTTATGAGCCTGACGAGCTACCGGGCTGCTCCATCCCGCG
>JBCBME010000466.1:0-2149 GCA_039822945.1 Pseudomonadota bacterium | reverse complement strand
CTTGAGGATACGCCGGGCGTGGGCGTGGTCTTCCAGAAGGCGGAGGGCAACAAGTGTCAGCGGTCGTGGAAGATCCTGCCCGAGGTGGGGCAGTATGAGCCCGCCGATGTGTGCAAGCGCTGCTCGGAGGCGCTGGCGGAGCTTCGCGCCTAGGTGCGGCCCACTGATAGGGAGATCCGCGCGGCGCTCCTCAGCCTTGCCGCAGCGCGGGCTCCGAAAACGTTTTGCCCATCAGAGGTGGCGCGGGCGTTGGCGGATGATTGGCGCCCGCTCATGCCTCGCGTGCGAGAACTGGCGAAGGATGAGGGCCTCACCGCCACGCAGCGCGGCGCACCTGTGGACGCGGTGACGACGCGGGGGCCAATCAGGCTTTCTCTGTGAGCTGCTGGGCGATGCCCGCGACCAGCAGGTAGGCGGTGGTGATGAGAAGACCCGTTTGTGCCCAGCTCGCGGGGTCAAAATTCACCCAAGCCGCCCAGCCCGCAAAGAATGTCCAGGCCAGTGCCATGGGCAGCGAGACCGACCGCCACCGCTGCGTGCGCACCGGGTGGATGAATTTGAGCGGCAGAAACATCGCCACAGCCAAAAGCACAACGACCGCGAACGTCACCCAGTAATTGGGCTCTGTCGCGAAGATCACGATCACTGCCATGTTCCAGCAGCCAGGAAAGCCGGAAAAGGAATTGTCCTTTGTTTTCATGCGCGTGTCGCAGAAATACATGGCGGAGGCGAATGTGATGACGATGAGCGTGGCCCACCCGGTCCAGCCCGCCATGAGGCCCGAGGCATAAAGCGCAAAGGCCGGGATAAAGACGTATGTCAGGTAGTCGATGATCAGATCGAGGAGCACGCCGTCGAATTGAGGGGCGTAAGATTTCACGTTGTAGCGGCGCGCCAGCGGGCCATCGATCCCGTCGACGATGAAGGCCACCACGAGCCACAGGAACATCAGATCCCATTTCGCCTCGGCCGCGGCAAGGAGCGCGAGCATGGCGAAGACTGCTCCAGTGGCAGTGAGGAGATGTACGGAAAGCGCTTTGACGCTGGAAATCATGGGCCTCTCTTGTCCGAGGGTGTGTGTGGTCGCAACCCCGGGCAGGTGGGGCCGCGCGCGGACGCTAGCCCGCTGCCCGGGGATGGGCGGCCTCGTAGACTTCCATCAAACGGGCGGTGTCGAGGGCGGTATAGGCCTGCGTCGTCGAAAGCGAGGCGTGGCCCAAAAGCTCCTGGATGGCGCGCAGATCGCCCCCGGCGGTCAGAAGGTGCGTGGCAAAGGAGTGGCGCATCGCGTGGGGCGTGGCCGAAGAGGGCAGGCCAAGCTGAAGCCGTGCGGCCTCCATCGCCTTTTGTACGGCCCGGGGGCGGAGCGGCCCGCCGCGAACAGCGCGAAAGAGCGGCTCATCGGGTGCCATATCATAGGGCACCTCGTCCACGTATTTGCGCACGGCCTCGCGCGCGACGGGCAGCGTCGGCACCAGCCTTTCCTTCCGACCCTTGCCAAAGATGCGGAGCGTCTCGGGCAGGGGGGCATCATCGCCGGTGAGCGCGAGCGCCTCCGAGATCCGGAGCCCGCAGCCGTAAAGGAGCGTGACGACCGCCACGTCGCGGCGCGCAATCCAGGGGGCGCTGGCATTCGTCTCCATCATGTCGATCATCGCGCGCGCGGCATCCTCGGGCAGCGGGCGGGGCAGCTTTTTCTGGAACTTTGGCGCACGGACGGAGAGGACAGCGGTGGGCTCGAAATCCTCCTGCACGGCCAGCCAGCGGAAGAACGTTTTGACCGCCGAGAGCGCCCGCGCCAGCGACCGGGCGCTGATGCCGCGGCGGCGCTCATGGCTCATCCAGGCGCGCATGTCGGTGATCGAGATCGTCTTGAGGCCCATGATCCCGCTCGCGCCGCCCTTGTGCTCGGCCATGAAGGCAAGAAAGCCGCGCAGATCCTGCGTGTAGCTGGCGATCGTGTTAGGTGCTGCGGCCTTGAGCGCGATTTCGTGGGCAAGAAACGCCTCCAGCGCGTCCCGCACTTGGGGGGTGATCATGCTCACGAGAGCCAGCGCCGCATGGTCCGCTCAAAGATACCGCCGAAGAACTCCAAGAGGTCCGTGCCCTGATTGGGGGAAAAGAGGTGCGGATCCTCGGACCCCATCAC
>JBCBME010000465.1:0-2151 GCA_039822945.1 Pseudomonadota bacterium | reverse complement strand
TCGACTGTGATGAGATCCATCGACACACGCCCGACGAGCGGACACGATACACCATCGGCGTAAAGGTGCGCGGACCGCCCGACGGCGCGGATGAGCCCGTCCGCGTAACCACCTGATACTGTAGCAATTCTGCTCGGTCGCTTAGCGGTCCAAATGTTGCCATAGCCCACGGTTTCCCCAACGGCCACGTCGCGGATCTGAATGACTGGAAGTGCGAGGTGAACGGCGGCTTTGCCCGCACTGTAAGGGGCACCGCCATAAATCCCGATCCCCGGCCGCGTGAGGTCGAAGTGGTAGTCGGCGCCGAGCAGAGTTCCACCCGTCGCGGCCAGCGAGAGACGTGTCGTTTCTCCATCCGTCATCTCGCGAAAGGCGTTTAGCTGAGCCGTGTTCATGCGGTGATTGGGCTCATCGGCGCAGGCGAGGTGGGACATGACCAGCGCAGGCGTGGCTGGCAGACTGTTCCGCATCTCCCCCCATTCATCAGCTTCCATCCCGAGACGGTTCATGCCCGTATCGAGCTGCACGCCAAATGCTTGGTCCGGCAGCGCTCCGAAATGCCGCTTGACCTGGTCAGGCGAGTTCAACATCGGCGTGAGGTCACCTTCCTTAATGAGCGCGGTATCTCCGGCCATGTGCCCGCCAAAGACACCAATCATTGGGCCCGGCCCAAGAGCGGCTCGCAAAGCCGCGCCTTCCTGCGCGATCGCCACAAAAAACGTCTGACACCCGGCATCGCCAAGGGCGCGCGCAACCTTTGCAGCTCCCAGACCATATCCGTCAGCTTTGACGCAGGCCGCAGTTTCCGCTGCACCCATGGCGTCGAGCGCGCGCCAATTCGCAACCAAGGCGGCAAGATCAACTGTCAGAACGGCTTGTGACATGCGTCGCTTGTCCCCGGCGGCTCGGGAGAGGTCAACTGCCAATGCACCTTGCGTTCAGGCAGGCTGTTGCTGAGTGGCACAGTGAATGCCACCGCCGATTTCCCCAAGCGCGTCGGCGTTCAACATGATCACCTCCCGACCTGGGTAATGCCGCCCAAGCGCATCTAGTGCGATGGCATCTGTATGCGCATCGCTGAACTCCGCGGCGATGACCGCGCCGTTGCAAACGTAGAAGTTCACGTAGGAGGCGACAAAGTCCTCGCTATCGACGCGCCATTCCTCCGGTTCCGGAATGACCTCAAGCTCAAGACCGGCCCGCTTCAGGATATCGTGCGTCTCGAATGCCGCCGCGTGAAACGGATCGCCCGGAACGGGTGTCTCAGGCAGGTTCATCAGGATACGGCCTGGCCCGGTGAAACGCGCGAGGCTGTCGATATGGTAGTCCGTGACGTCTTCGCCCGCGAGGCCGGGCGCCCAGATCACCTCATCCGTGCCGAAAGCAGTGTTCAAACCTCGCGTGATCTCTTGCCGGGTGAAGCCCGGGTTGCGATTGTTGATCACCCAGGAGCTCTCATGGGCGATGAGCAGCCCGTGTCCGTCCTGATCCACGCCGCCCGGCTCTCCCACAAGCGGTGACGCGGCAAGCTCAAGGTCCATGTACTCGGCCACCCTTGCTGCGATCTTTCCGTCACGGCGATGCACCTGCTTTCCGCCCCAGCCGTTGAAATTCAAAGACTGAATGCGGAGGTCATCCCCGGCCACGGCAAAGAGGGGGCCGCTATCCCGCGCCCATAAGTCTTCGGTCGGGATATCCCAAAGCGCGACGCCGGCTCCCAGAAGCTGCCGCGCGCGCGCATGGTCAGTACGGGCGGCCAACATCACCACGGGCTCGAACTCAGAGATCGTGTTCGCGATCCGCGCTATGGTGGCCCGCACGTCTTCGAGAAACCCGTCATGGCCATAGACGCGCCGCGACACGGGCCACTGCATGAAGGTGCGCTCGTGGGGCTCTTCTTCGCCAGGCACGAAGAAACGCTCAGTCGCGCGCAGGGGAGAGGCGGCAGCAGCGGCCATCAGGCCCAGCGTGGCTCGGCGCGACACAGGCATGGTCTCAGAATTCGCTGCCCTGATCCTGCTGCCAAGGCTTCACGAGGTTGCCAAAGCGGGTGAAACGGCCTTCGAAGCTGAGCTCAACCGTGCCGATGGGGCCGTGACGCTGCTTGCCGATGATAATCTCTGCTTTGCCATGGAGGCGCTCCATGCGCTC
>JBCBME010000464.1:0-2153 GCA_039822945.1 Pseudomonadota bacterium | reverse complement strand
TCTTATCGTGTTGGGTTTTTTTTGTTATTTCGATGGCGTCCTTTTCCTTCTTTTTTTCTAGTCGCGTGGTTGCTTTATGGGCGGTGTTGGCTTGGTTCGTGGTGTTCGTCCCGTCGTGGCCGGTGTTCATGGCCTGAAGCATGTCGATGACTTCCTCGCCCCGCGTCTCACCCACGATGATCCGGTCCGGGCGCATCCGCAGCGCGTTTCGCAGACAGTCCCGCTGGGTGACGGCGCCTTTGCCCTCCACGTTGGCGGGGCGGCTTTCCATCCGACCCACATGGGTCTGCTGGAGCTGGAGTTCGGCGGTGTCCTCGATCGTCAGGATCCGCTCGGCATCGTCGATGAAGGACGACAGCGCGTTGAGCGTCGTCGTTTTACCAGAGCCCGTACCGCCAGAGACGATCACGTTGAGCCGGGTCGCGACGGCGGCCTCGAGATAGGCGGCCATCTCCTCAGTAAAAGCGCCAAACTGGACAAGATCGTTGATGGCGAGCTTGTCCTTCTTGAATTTACGAATGGAGACGAGCGATCCGTCCACGGCCACTGGCGGCACCATGGCGTTGAAACGCGAGCCGTCTTTCAGACGGGCGTCCACATAGGGGTTCGATTCATCGACGCGGCGGCCCACGGCGCTCACGATCTTGTCGATGATCCTGAGAAGGTGGCGCTCGTCCTTGAACGTGATGTCGGACAGCGACAGCTTACCCTTGCGTTCCACAAAGATCTGCTTGGGCCCGTTGATCAGGATATCGTTGACGTCGTCGTCCTTCAGAAGCGGCTCGATGGGCCCGAGGCCCTTCACTTCGTCATAGAGATCCTGGTTGAGCGTCTGCCGCTCTTCGCGGTTCAGCACCACTTCCATCTCGGTCAGCGTCTCGCTGACGATGGCCGTGATCTCCTGACGCAGATCGTTTTCGGTGGCCGTCTCGAGGGCCGCGAGATTGAGGTTGTCGAGGAGCGACTTGTGCAGCTCGAGCTTGATCTCGGCGAGCCGCTCCTTGCGGCGCGTTTCCTTGTCCTTCGGCGCGGCTTGCGCTGCCTTCTTGGGCGTCTCTTTCTTGAGCACGACCTTGGCGGGTTCGGCTTTCGGAGCGGCGGCGGCCGCGGCCGGTGCTGCGGCCTGCACGGGCTGCGCGGGGGCGTCCTTTTTATAACGCGAGAACATGGACCGTCTCCTTAAGCAGCTTCGGCGTCCGATTGATTGATGTCATGCAGCGAGGCCGCGAGTTTCGCGATTTCCTTGCGCAGCGGGTTCTTGGCGGCCGCCTCAGCGAGGGGGACGCCGTGATCACCGGCCTGCGTGACATGGTGGCCCCCGTCGGGGAGCTGGATGTCGATGGAGATGTTGAGGCTCTCGGCCATGCGCTTGATGCGCGACTTGCCTGTCAGATCCATCATCTTGGGCCCGCGATTGATCGCAAAGCGGATCTTTTCGAAGGGCAGTTCCTCGCTCTGCAGCGCCTTTTTCCACCGCACCGCGTTCTGCGCCGAGCGCATGTCGAGCTCGAGCGGGCAGAAATAGATGTGCGCGTAGGTGAGCACCGTCTCCGTCCACTGGACGAGCGTGGTGGGCATATCGACGATGACATAGTCAAAGTTCGAGGCCGCGATCGAGAGTATCCGCTCCACATCCTCGGGTGTGATGAGGTCGAGCGGGATCATGTCGGGCGGCGCCGTCAGCACGTGCAGCCGGTCGTGATAGGCCAAAAGGGCGGCCATGAAGCTCTCTGAGTCCATGGTCTCGGTGTCCGAGAGCATCTCAAAGACCGCGTCGCGTCGCGGCAGATCGAGGAAGGTCGATGCGCTGCCGAATTGCAGGTCGAAATCGATCAGGCAGACGCGCGGCGGCTTTTCCTTGTCGATATTGGCCAGCTCCCATGCGAGGTTGACGGCCAGCGTCGAGGCGCCCGCACCGCCGGCCAGACCGTGGACCGGAAAGATCACGCCCTCGAAATCGCCGGTGGCCTTAAGCGTGTTGCGCATCTCGGCGGGCGGTTCGGCTTCGGGGGCGGGGGCCTTCAGGCGTTCGATCACCTGCGCAAGCTCACCCTCGGGAAGAGGGTAGGGGATGAATTCATCAGCGCCGTTGCGCAAAAGCTGGTGGAGCGTCGCGGTGGACAGATCCTCGGCCACGAGGATCACCTTGATCC
>JBCBME010000463.1:0-2163 GCA_039822945.1 Pseudomonadota bacterium | reverse complement strand
GACAGCGCTGCATGCAACCCCTTTAGAGGCACCTGCGGCTGCACGGGGCGCGAGGCGGGTTGGCGTTCAGTGCGGGCCGTTTCGCCGCTTTGCGATCTGGACGCTCGCGCTGTCTTTGCCCCTCATCCTTGGCCTCTGCGCGGTGCTTGCGCCGCTTGAGGCAATCGATGTTCTTCTGGTGACGCTCTTTGCGCTGAACACGCTCTGGGTGGCGGCTGCGGCGGTTACGGCGCTGATGGGGGCCCGGGACGAGGAGGCCGCTGCCGCTCGTGATCGCGCGCCCACCCATTGGCACCCCAAAGACCGTGCTGCGGTGCTCTACCTGATCTGTGGCGAGGATCCGTGGGAGGTGGCAGAGCGCATCGCGGCCATGGCCACCGATCTCGACCGGGCCGGGTTGGGCGATGTCACCGACATCTGGCTTTTGTCTGACACGCCCGAAGACAAGTTGGATGCTGAAAAGGTTGCGCTGGCTACCCTCACCCAACGCGGGGCGGTGCGGTACCGCCGCCGCGCGGACAACAGCCGTCGAAAGCCCGGCAACCTCGCCGACTGGATCGAAACGCACGGAACGCATTACGAGACGATGCTCGTGATGGACGCCGACAGCACGATGACTGCGGCGCGCCTGAGAGATCTGCGATATCGGATGGCGTGCGCGCCAGGTCTCGGCCTTTTGCAGAGCGGGATCGCCTTGCGCCCTGCTGAGACGCGCTTTGGGCGGCTCCAGCGTCTCTCCACACGCCTCACCGGTCCGGTATTCGGCCGCGGCCTTGCGGCATGGTCGGGTTCTGCGGGGAATTACTGGGGGCACAATGCGCTCATCCGTGTGGGCGCCTTTAGAGCCGTGATGCACCTGCCTGCGCTGAGCGGGCCAGCGCCCTACGGGGGGGACTTTCTGAGCCATGACTTCATCGAGGCCGCGTGGCTCGTCAGGGCAGGCTGGGCTGTCGAGATCGCGCCAGATACGCGCGGCAGCTCAGAGGAAGCGCCCGGGGATCTGCGCAGCTTCCACCGCCGGGACCGGCGCTGGTGTCAGGGCAACTTGCAGCACCTGCGCGCCATTGCGGCACCGGGCCTGAGCGCCGTGAGCCGGCTGCATCTCGCCTTGGGTATCCAGAGCTATCTCTCCTCCCCTATCTGGCTCACGATCATCCTGCTCTTTCTATTGGCCGGGATGGCGCCGGGGGCCGTCCCGGTGCTGTCGGGCGCGCTTGCGCTTCTTCTCGTGCCAAAAGTCGCGGCACTCGCGCGGTTTTGGCAGCGCACGCGGTTGCGGGGCCGAAGGCGTGTCTTTCTGCGCGCAACGGGGGCAGAGCTGCTGCTGAGCACGCTTGTCTCGCCGCTCGTGATGGTGCGCCAAAGCCTTGCGGTGGCCTCCGTCGTGGCGGGGCAGGACAGCGGTTGGAAGCGGCCGGGCAAACGTGCCCCTGTGGCGCTCCCGCCCGGAACTGTGGAAGCCGCTGTGGGTCTCGCGCTCGTTCTCATCGTGCTTTTGTGGGGCGAGACAGCAGGTCAGGCGCTTTGGCTCACGCTCATCTGCGGCCCGCTCCTGGCTGCGCCGTGGCTTGTGCCGTGGCTGGACACGCGGCCAGAGTGATGCTGACCCGCCGGAGCTTCCTCGGTTACGCGCTCGCATCCGCGAGCTTGCCTTATGGGGCCAATGCGACGGAGGCGCGCGAGAGCTTCGAGGCGGTGGCCCGGCGTCTGTCTCTCGCGCCTCACGGCGATCCCCGGATGGTGCTCGCGCCCCCCTTCGACGCGCTCACCTATGACAGCTTTCGAGCGATCCGCCCGGCAGCGGGCGGCGCGGCGGACCTGCCCCTCGGTGGAAACGTGACCTCAGACCTCCTCCCGCCTGGTTTCTACTTTCAGGACAAGGTTAGCATCGAGATCGCGCGGGCGGGCGGTGTGGAGCCCATTGGCTTTGACCCGGCGCTCTTTTCCTATGGCGCGCGGTACTTTGACGGCCCCCCGGATCTGACGGCGGCGGAGCGCGCCGGCATGGGGTTTTCGGGGCTCAGGATCCGCGCGCCTTACCGGACGCCCGCCATCAGCGATGAGTTCTTTGTCACGCAAGGCGCAAGCTACTTTCGCCTCGTCTCGCGTGAGACGCTCTACGGCCTGTCGAACCGCGCCCTTGCCATTGGCACGGGCGGCGAG
>JBCBME010000462.1:0-2170 GCA_039822945.1 Pseudomonadota bacterium | reverse complement strand
CGGAGCGCCGCGGCCTCGACATGGTGGCCGACAATCAAGCGCTCGTTCTGGCAATGCGCGAGCAGGCTCCAGCTGCGCGCGCCGCCGCGTGTGGGCATCGCGGCGCGGACGACCGCGCCGAGACCCACATCAAAGAGCAGTTGATTGTCGGCCACCATGTCGAGGCCGCGGCGCTCCGCGTGCTCCACAAGCACATCGAGCCTGTGGTCGGCAAAGGCATCATCGGCATCGAGAATGGCGATCCAGCGCCCGCGCGCCTCCGCGATGCCGGTGTTACGCGCAAAGCTCTGGCGGGAGTTCTTTTCGAGCCGGATCAGACGCACTCGGTCGTCACGCTGGCAGAGGCCCTCCACGATCTGGGCCGTGTCATCGGGGGACGCGTCGTCGATGACGATGACCTCCACGGATGTTGTGCGCTGTTTCAGCGCCGAGCCGACCGCGCGTTCGATCGTGTCTGACGCTTTGTAGGCCGGGACGATGACGGAGACGGTGGGCTCAAGCTCATGCATCTCGGAGGCTCCGAGGGCAGAGACTGGGTGTCCCTAAGGGCGCAGTGTCGGCGCGCAACGTGGGAAGGTGGACGTGATGCAAGCGAGAGGTGCCCCTATGCGTGTCAGCCGCAGCGCGGCCGGCCATGTGATCCTCCCGGTCTGAGGATACCTTCATTGCTCTTCGACCGGGCCTCTTCTCCCTTCGCCGACCGCGATATTTGCGCCCCGACGCATGGTACGGGGCGCAAACGGCGCGATCTGCTCAGGAAGTATGCAGCGCGCGTCCTCAATACGCGCCCTGCCCTGTCAGGAGCACGGCCACCGTCCGCACGATGATCCGGCCATCGGCGAACATGGACCAGCTGCGCACGTAGCTTGTGTCGAGCGCGACGCGTTGGTCGAAGGTGAGCCAGTTGCGGCCCGAGACCTGCCAAAGGCCGGTGACGCCGGGCCGTACGGTCAGGACCTCCCAGGCATACTCGCCGTAAAGCCCGATCTCTTCCGGCGTGACGGGGCGCGGGCCCACGATGCTCATATCTCCGCGGAGGACATTGATCAGCTGCGGGAGCTCATCAAGGCTCGTTTTCCTGAGGAAGTTGCCGACGACGGGAATGATCCGGGGATCGTTCTTGAGCTTGCGGTATTCCCTCCACTCCTCGCGGGCCTCGGGGGAGGTTGCGAGGGTTTTGGCGAGGATCTCGTCGGCGTTGCAATGCATCGTCCGAAACTTGAGACACATGAACGTCTCTCCGTTCAGCCCCACGCGCTCATGGCGGAAAAAGACCGGGCCCCGGCTCGTGAGGCGCAGCACCACGGCCACCACGAGGAAGAGAATGCCCGAGCCCAGGAGCCCCAAAGTGGCAAAGACAATGTCGAAGGCACGCTTCCGGCGCCCCCCGACGGCCACGCGAGGTGCGACATCAAAAGAGACCAACGGTGAAAGCTGAGTATTAGCGTCCATTTTACCCCCAATCGCCAAAAGGCGAAAAATGCTAAATTAATGCAGGCAACATCTTCTTTTCCCGTTCGCACGGGTTTCGTGCAAACGGCTCAAATCCAATGCAGGCAGCGGCTTGGCAATTAGACGGTACGACGATTCGAATTATCGACAACCCGAATCAATTCATCTTCCAATTCAGATTCAATTGCGATTAATTCGGAAACTTGGGTGTCTATATTTTCACTATTTGATGTCTCTATTTTTGTGATTTCGCAGAATTCGACGCGTCACAATTGAGCCCATTTAATTTGCAGATTTCATATTTAGTCATTCAAAATCAGAAGCTTACGCGCGGAGGGGGCTGTGATCCATCTGAAGTTTCTTGATCTTATTCGCGCTCAATTACTGTGCAGGCATCACGCAATTTACACGCCGCACCGCCGCATGATCCATTGTGCATCTGCAGCATTAACCATAGTTATCAGTTGGTTAACGCGATGCGCGAAGCGCCGCGCGGAAAGTCGCCTATTCGGCAAGATGCAGCCAAGACCTGTTGATTTCATTGGCGCTGCGCATGCGTTTCGAGCTCTCAAACCACACGTGCGCCGATCCTAAACATCGGCAACTTATACGGCGCGATGAGCCAATCTCCCAAATGCACCCTTCAAATTGGGCCGTGGGTCCCGGGCGGGCCCCTGCCCGCGCCCAAGCTCGCGGGGTTTGCGCTAACAGAATTCGA
>JBCBME010000461.1:0-2173 GCA_039822945.1 Pseudomonadota bacterium | reverse complement strand
CAGCTTTGAGATCGAAGGCATCCCGGAGGTCGAGCACGAGGTCGTCACCTCCGTCGCCAGCTACGGCAAACAACTCGGCAAACTGACCGAAGCCGTGCTCGCGCTGGCCGCCGCCTCGGGCGTCAAGGGCCCCGAAATCGACGCCGTCCGCGAGATTGCTGAGGGCGTCAAAGAGGCGAAGACCCGCGCCGCCGAAGCCGCGCGGGCCCGGGCGGAGGCGGTGGCGGCGCGGGTGCGGAAGTTGGAGGGGTTGGGGAAGGTCGAGTGAGCAGCCCCGCCACTACATCAAGTGTTCACGTGTTTTCAAAATAGCACATATTGACAACCTGCCATGATCTGGTAAATTGATGACCCAAGGAGGTGAACTTCTTGTGCTAAGGAGGTCAGTATGCAGCGGAATGACGTGGGAAAATGGGGCGTCAACTATAGGTGCCGTATGGACATGCTTCACAAAGAGATGGCGGAAAAGCTCGGAGTAAGTGCATCGTACCTGTCCGGGATTGAGCACGGAAGAAAGCAAGTTCCGGAAGACTGGTGGGAGAGAGTTGCAGCAACGTTTAAGTTGTCACTTCCGGAGGCGACCGAATTGAGGATTGCCGCAATGCGATCCAGGCGAGAGGTGACAGTTACGGTTGAAACGGACTTGGACGCAAGAATTATGGTCGCGTTTGAAGAAAATAGGGCAGAGCTTGATATGGGTAAGGCAAAAAAAATCGAAGCCATCCTTCTAGAGGGAACGGGGCAGGAAGATGAACTCACCGAAGAAAAAGCGGCCCATACCTGATCGCCGCCGCCGGACAATCATCGAAATCTCTCAAGCAAAGAGAGAGAAACAGGTGGGCTACGAAGGGGCCTTTGATCCAATTAGATATGTCGAGCATGTCTTGCCAAAGGAGTTCAAGAACTTCGATTTCGACTATTGGAGCGGGCACCCCGCCTTTTTGGATCGGCCAGACAGAAAGGCATTTGTCGACTTCACCGACGGAATACAACTGTTCATCCGCGAAGAGGTGATGGATGGGGCCTACCGTGGCGACAACGAAGATCGGTTTGCCATCTCTCATGAGATTGGGCACGTTTACCTTCATAGAAACAAGGCAAAAACAATTCTCTCAAGGCACAGTATTGGGTCGAGGAACCAATACTCCGGCGATCCGGTCCTAGAGTACGAAGCGAATCTGTTTGGCGGAACACTCTTGGCTCCACCTTCGGGGATCAGCCCACTAATGGGTATCTTCGATGTACGTCGACGCTTCCGATGCTCCCAAGACGTGGCCGAAAGGGCTATAAAAGATGCAGAATTCTGGCGTTCCCTCCAAAGAAAAGACTGAACGCTCCCGTCCTCGGATGTCTTTAGCCTTCCTGGGAGGAATTATTGTTCTGCCGATCACAATTGCAATAGTGCTTGGCCGCACCATTGAGATTGACTTCAATCACGGTGACTCTGGCGTGGGCGTAAAGATACAAGCTCCCCTCACCCATCCATCTTCAACGCGTTGATAAACGCCTCCTGCGGGATCTCTACCTTCCCGAACTGGCGCATGCGTTTCTTCCCCGCTTTCTGCTTCTCCAGCAGTTTCTTCTTCCGCGTCGCGTCGCCGCCGTAGCATTTGGCCGTCACGTCCTTGCGCAGGGCGGATAGGGTCTCGCGGGCGATGACCTTGCCGCCGATGGCTGCCTGGATGGGGATTTTGAACATGTGGCGGGGGATGAGTTCTTTCAGCTTTTCGCACATCGCGCGGCCGCGGCTTTCGGCGCGGTCGCGGTGGACCATCATGGACAGGGCGTCCACCGGCTCGTCATTCACGAGGATCGACATTTTCACCAGGTTGTCCTGCCGGTAGCCGAGCATCTGGTAGTCGAAGCTCGCGTAGCCCTTCGTCACCGATTTCAGCCGGTCGTAGAAGTCGAACACCACCTCGTTCAGCGGCAGGTCGTAGACGACCATCGCCCGGGTGCCCGCGTAGGTCAGGTCTTGCTGTATGCCGCGCCGGTCCTGGCAGAGTTTCAGGACGTCGCCCAGGAATTCGTCCGGCACGAGGATCGTCGCGGTGATGCGCGGCTCCTCCAGGTGCTCGACCAGGGTGGCGTCGGGCATGTCGGCGGGGTTGTGCAGCTCCATCTGCGAGCCGTCTTTGAGGAAGACGTGGTAGATCACCGACGGCGCCGTGGT
>JBCBME010000460.1:0-2179 GCA_039822945.1 Pseudomonadota bacterium | reverse complement strand
GCCCATGCCGAACTCGATCAGGAGGGGAGTGCTCACGGGGTGCTGTCCTCTTTGGCTTAGAATTCGACGCCGATCTGGGCCTTGATCCCCTGCCGGAAGGGGTGCTTGACGAGCTCCATCTCCGTCACGAGATCGGCGATTTCGATGAGTTCCTCCTTGGCGTTGCGACCCGTGAGGACGACATGGGTCATCTCGGGTTTCTCGTCGCGCAGGAACGCCGCCACTTCGGCTACGTCGAGATAGTCATAGCGCAGCGCGATGTTGATCTCGTCGAGGAGGACCATGTGGTTTGTCTCATCACGGATGAGGTCCTTGGCCTTGGCCCAGGCGGCCTGCGCCATCTCGACATCGCGGGCCTTGTCCTGGGTCTCCCAGGTGAAGCCCTCGCCCATGGTGTGGAAGGCACAGAGATCCGAGAACCGCTCGAGGATCAGGTCACGCTCGCCCGTCGACATGCCCCCCTTGATGAACTGCACCACCGCCGATTTCCGACCATGCGCGATGTGGCGAAAGATCATTCCGAAGGCGGCGGAGCTTTTGCCCTTGCCGCGGCCGGTATGGATGATGATGAGCCCCTTTTCCTCAGTCTTGGTGGCCATGATCTTGTCGCGGGCGGCCTTCTTCTTGGCCATCTTTACGGCGTGGCGTTCTGCGTCTTCGGTGCTCATGTTAATCCCTCCTTAACCATGGCGGACCACTCTCGTGGAATGTCCAGGCTTCTGCTCTTTGTGGTCCTCGCGCTCGCGGCGTGCAACACCCCCACGCCGCAATTCCGGGGTGTCGTGCCGCTGGAGATGACCGTCGACGGCACGGCCTACCGTGTGTTTCACGAGGGGGACCGCGCGCAGGCGATGCGCATCGGGCCCGCTCTCCGGCCAAATCGGGACGCGGCTCAAAAGATCACGCAAGCCATCGAGATCGCCACGGGCTGCGCTGTGAAGGGTGATATTCAGGGCGATGTGGTGCTCAGCACCGCGCGCGTCGATTGCGGCGCAGGCGCGCGACCCTGGCCGCTGGAGCTCAAGCTCACCATCCACTGCCAAGGAGACAAGCATATCGGTCGCGTCTACTGCGCGGCCCTCTAGGTCAGGCCAAAAGCTCTGCGAGCCGCGCCCGGGCAGAGTTTGATCGCGGCTGCCACAGACCCCGGTCTATCGCCTCCTGAAAGCGTTCGGCCATTTCGCGCAGGGCCGGGGCGTTATGCGTGGCGATGAAGTCGCGTACGGTGTCATCCTCGAGATAGGCCTCGTTGAGGAGGTCAAAGTGATGGGACTTTGCGGCCCCCGTCGTGGCCGCAAAGGCAAAGAGGTAGTCGGTGGTGGCGGCCATCTCGAAGGCCCCCTTGTAGCCGTGCCGCATGACACCTGCGATCCATTTCGGGTTGGCCGCACGCGCGCGGACAACCCGGGCGAGCTCATCTTCGAGGGTGCGAATGCGGGGGCTTTCGGGGCGCGAATGATCGTTGTGGTAGATCGGGACGGCCTCACCTTTGAGGGCTGTGATCGCCGCGGCTGCCCCGCCTTCGAACTGGTAGTAATCGTCGCTGTCGAGGATGTCGTGCTCGCGATTGTCCTGATTTTGGACAATGGCCTCTGCCGCACCGAGGCGCGCCTCAAACCCTCGCCTGTCGCGCGCGCCCTCGGCCCCTTTGCCATACGCGTAGGATGACCACTCAAGATAGGCCTCGCCCAGATCGGCCTGCTCGGTCCAGAGCCGTTCATCGATCATGGCTTGCAGGCCCGCGCCATAGGCGCCGGGCTTTGAGCCGTAAACGCGGTGACCGGGCGTGGCCTTGGCGGGGTTTTGGGCCTCGTCTTCATCGAGCGCTTGCACGGCGCGCGCTGCGCCGTCGACAAGGTCGATGAGGCCCGGGAATGCGTCGCGGAAAAAGCCTGAGACGCGTAGTGTGACGTCGACGCGCGGGCGCCCGAGAACGGAGGCGGGCAACACCTCAAAGCCTGTGACGCGGCGACCGGCCGCGTCCCAGGTGGGTTTGACCCCCATGAGCGCGAGGCATTGCGCGATGTCGTCCCCCCCGGTGCGCATATTTGCCGTGCCCCAGGCCGTCAGAAGGAGCGCGCGGGGCCAGTCCCCGTGATCCTGCAGGTGCTTTTCGATGAGGAGGTTTGCGGACTTCCAGCCCAGCGTCCAAGCCGTCTGTGTGGGCACGGCGCGGGTA
>JBCBME010000459.1:0-2179 GCA_039822945.1 Pseudomonadota bacterium | reverse complement strand
CGGATCATGTCCATCATCTGCTCGGTGGCGAAGTCGCGGATGTCGGCGAGCCAGTACTGCTCGCCCTTGTCGACGTAGGCGTCGCCCACCTTGTCTTTCAGGGCCTGACCCACGGCGATGAGGTAGTCGCCCGGATAGGTCCCATCCTCAAACGCCACTTCCTGCCCGTGGGCTTCGAGGTAACGGAGGTAGACGGAGCGTGCGAGCACGTCGACCTGCGCGCCGCCATCGTTGATGTAGTATTCGCGCGTGACGTCATGGCCCGCATACGCGAGGAGCGAGGCCAGCGCATCGCCGAAGACCGCGCCACGCGTGTGCCCCACATGGAGCGGCCCCGTAGGGTTGGCGGAGACGTATTCGACATTCACCCGCTTCCCCTGCCCCATCGTGGAGCGACCAAAGCCCGTGCCTGCGTCGAGCACGGTTTTGACGACGCCCACCCAGGTGTCTTCGGCGAGATCGAGGTTGAGAAAGCCCGGCCCCGCCACCTCCGCCCGCGCAACGCGCGGGTCAGCGAGAAGCTTGGCCGCGAGAGCCTCGGCGATGTCGCGCGGCTTCATCTTGGCGGGTTTGGCCAGCACCATCGCGGCGTTGGTGGCCATGTCGCCGTGGGCGGCATCGCGCGGCGGCTCCACGGCCGCATTGGCGGTGTCGAGGCCCGCAGGCAGCGTGCCCTCCTCCACGAGCGCATCGAGCGCGGCGATGACAACGGTGCGAATGTCAGAAAACAGGTTCATCTCGGGCCTCCGGGGGCGGGCAATACCATGCGGGCGGATGCCGTCAACGTGATGTGGGCCGCGCCTCAGCCCCCGATGAGGCGCGCATGTTCGGCGGCGGCGAAGAGATCGGTCATCCCCGCGATGTAATCGGCCACGATGCGGGCGAGCGCGGTGTCATCAGCGGCCTTGGCGATATCGGCGCGCCAGGCCGCGGGGAGGTTTTCGGGGGCGTTCATGAAGAAGGGGAAGAGATCCTCGACGATGCGCGTCACCTCGGCGCGCTTTTCCATGACGGCGGGCGCGCGGTACATGCGGGCAAAGAGGAAGCGGCGCACCTCTTGAAGGTCTTGCCAGAGCGGATCGGAGAAGCGGATGACAGGCCGACCGAGCTCCCGGATCTCTTGCGCGGAGGTGGCCCCCGAACCCGCAAGGCGGGCGCGGGAGGTCTCCATGACGTCATCGACCATCACGCCGAAGACGCGGCGCAGCGCCTCGTGGCGCCGCCGTTTGGCCTCGAGGCCCGGGTGGCGCGCGTCCACCTCCTCAAAACAGCTTCCCACGATCGGCAGGCCCATGAGATCATCGGCCGTGAAGAGCCCGGCGCGCAGCCCATCCATCAGATCGTGGTTGTTGTAGGCGATATCATCGGAGAGCGCGGCCACCTGCGCCTCGGCGCTGGCATGGGTGTCGAGCTCCAGCGGGTGGCGTGCGTCGTAGTCAGCGAGCGCATAAGGCAGCGCGCCTAGAACCGGCCCGTTATGCTTTGCGATCCCCTCGAGCGTCTCCCATGTCAGGTTGAGCCCGTCCCAGCCCGCATAGTGCCGCTCGAGCGAGGTGACGATGCGGATCGCCTGAGCGTTGTGGTCAAAGCCGCCATGGGGCGCCATGAGCGCATGGAGCGCATCCTCTCCCGTATGGCCAAAGGGCGTGTGGCCAAGATCATGGGCCAGCGCCACGGCCTCTGTCAGCTCCTGGTTGAGCCCGAGCGCACCCGCGATGGTTCGAGCCACCTGCGCCACTTCGATGGAGTGGGTGAGCCGCGTGCGATAATTGTCGCCCTCATCGGCCACGAAGACCTGCGTTTTGTGCTTGAGACGGCGGAAGGCGCTCGAATGGATGATGCGATCACGGTCCCGCTGAAAACAGGAGCGGTGGGCGCTTTCAGGCTCGGCAAAGAGCCTGCCCCGCGCAGCGGCGGGGTTTTCTGCGTAAGGGGCTGCCATGGCTGAGCGGTTCCCAACTGCCTCGCGACTTGTGCCGCTTGATGCGCTGGCTATATGAAGATGTACGTTATGAACAGTGGTGGCCCATGCTGACGCTTCCTCCCAAAGTCACGACCCGCGCGTTTGAGCGCCTCGCTGAGATCGGCGCGGCCGAAAACGGCCAGGTTTTGCGCGTGGCGGTGGAGGGTGGCGGTTGCTCGGGCTTTCAGTACGAGATCAATCTCGATGATGCGCCGG
>JBCBME010000458.1:0-2205 GCA_039822945.1 Pseudomonadota bacterium | reverse complement strand
ATGCGCCCGGCCTGAAACCGATACTCGGCCACAAGCGCCAGCGTTCGCAGCCGTGCAACGTGATCAGCCAGGGAAAGAAGGGTCGCCATGGTTTCCCAATGACCCCGAGCGCCTAACATTGAATAAAGATTGCAAGCACTGGGCATTATCGGCTGGCTATGAAAAAAGCCATAGCACGCAAAGGGAGCAGAACCATGGGCGAGAGCACGTTCGGCAAAGGGCATCACCTGCATCTGATCGACGGCTCGGCGTTCATTTTTCGCGCGTTTCACGCCCTGCCCCCTCTGACGCGCAAGTCCGACGGGCTTCCTGTGGGCGCGGTGCAGGGCTTCTGCGACATGCTGCGCCGCTACATCGCCGCGAACACAGGCGATGACGCCCCGACTCATTGCGCCGTGGTCTTTGACAAGGGCTCCCACACGTTTCGCAACGACATGTACGATCTCTACAAAGCCAACCGCGACGAGATGCCGGAAGACTTGCGCCCGCAGATCCCGCTGACGCGTGAAGCGACCGTGGCATTCAACATCGCTTGTCTGGAACAAGAGGGCTTTGAGGCCGACGACATCATCGCCACTCTTGCCTGCAAAGCACGAGAGGCCGGCGGGCGGGTCACGATTATCTCCTCCGACAAGGACCTCATGCAGCTTGTTGGCGGGGGCGTGGAAATGCTCGATGCCATGAAAAACAAGCGCATCGACATCGAGGGCGTCGAAGAGAAGTTCGGCGTGGGGCCGGAGCGCGTGGTCGACGTCCAGGCTCTGGCCGGGGACAGCGTGGACAACGTCCCTGGCGCGCCCGGGATTGGGATCAAAACCGCCGCCCTCCTCATCAACGAATTCGGCTCGCTCGAGGAGCTCCTCGACCGCGCTGAGGAGATCAAGCAACCAAAGCGCCGCCAGACGCTCATCGATCACCGTGCACAGATCGAGCTTTCCAAGAAGCTCGTTCAGCTCGATTGCAACATGGAGCTCGACTACGGTCTTGAGAGCCTCGAGGTGAAGGAGCCCGACCCAGCGGCGCTCATGCCCTTTCTCGCCTCGATGGAGTTCCGCACACTTTCTCGGCGCATGGCAGAGACACTCGGCGTCGAGGCCCCCGTGATTGCTGAGGCGCCGAAGGAAGACGCGCCAGTCGCGGAGCTCGCACTCATTGACCCCGAGGCCTACGAGACGGTGCGCGACGCCGAAAGCCTGAAAGGATGGATCGCCCAGATCTATGCCCGCGGCTACGTGGCCGTTGATACCGAGACGACAGCGCTCAACGAAATGCGCGCAGAGCTCGTGGGGGTGTGCCTTTGCGTGGAGCCTGGACATGCCTGCTACGTCCCGCTCACCCACAAGGCAGGCGGAGACGACCTCTTTGGTGGCAACGAGCTGGCAAAGGGGCAGATGGACCTCGAAGAGGCGCTCGCGCTCCTCAAGCCGGTTCTGGAGGATCCCGCGATCCTCAAGGTCGGGCAAAACATGAAGTACGATGCCAAGATCTTTGCCCGTGTCGGCATCGACGTTGCCCCGATCGATGACACGATGCTCATGAGCTATGCGCTCAATGCCGGGCACCACAATCACGGGATGGATACGCTCGCCGAACGTTACCTGGGCCACAGCCCGATCCCGATCAAAACGCTGCTGGGATCCGGCAAATCGATGAAGACCTTTGACCAGGTCCCCATCGACGATGCCACCAAGTATGCCGCCGAAGACGCCGATATCACCCTGCGGCTCTGGCAGGAGTTCAAGCCACGGCTTCACCAATCAAAGGTGACGACGGTCTACGAAACCCTGGAACGACCGCTCGTGCCGGTCCTGGCGCAGATGGAGCGAGACGGGATCAAGGTTGATCGCGACACGTTGAGCCGGATGTCGAACGCGTTCAGCCAAAAGATGGCGGCGCTCGAGGCCGAAATCCACGAGCTTGCTGGAGAGACCTTCAACGTGGGCTCACCTGCGCAGCTTGGCGAAATCCTCTTCGATAAGATGAGCCTGCCCGGCGGCAAAAAGGGAAAGACAGGCAAGTATTCGACAGGCGCGGATATCCTCGAGGATCTGGCCACCGAACATGACTTGCCGGGGCGTGTGCTCGATTGGCGGCAGCTCTCAAAGCTGAAATCGACTTATACCGACGCGCTCCAGGAACACATCAACGCCGAAACCGGCCGCGTGCACACCTCGGATTCCATCGCTGGCGCCAATACCGGCCGCC
>JBCBME010000457.1:0-2206 GCA_039822945.1 Pseudomonadota bacterium | reverse complement strand
GCTCAGCGCGCGCTGAAAGTAGTCGACGCCCTCATTGGGGTCGGCCACGGTGAGCATGACGTCGTTGAGATTGGTTTCGTCCACCACGTTCAGGGCATCGAGCGCCCGCTCGACCTGGGCCCCTTCACTCATGGGTTCGCAGCCCGCAACCATCACTGCCAAAGGCAAAACCGCAAGCGTCATTCGGCGCATACGTCGTCTCCTGCTCTCGTCCCGCGGGGTCTTGGTGCGCCCGTCAGGTGCCTCAGTCTCATGCCCGCAGCGTGCTCGACGCGGGCAGCGCCCTTTGATCTCTAGGGAAGCTCCGACAACACAAAGTCACCAGAGCCTCGACGGACCAGTTTGAAGTCCGGGTCGCTGGCGTCAACATAGCCCGGGTCTTCCAATTTTGCGAGCGCTTTGCGCAGGTTATCGCGAATCGCGACGGAATTTCCGTTGTCGAGCGCGAAGGCGAGGCGAAAGAGTTGCGCGGCTTCAACAGTTTCGCCGCGCTCCATGAGCACAACGCCCAGATTGTTGATGACGTCGGGGTCGGTGCCGTCCTTGGCAAAGGCCTCGCGCAGCTGCGCTTCGGCCTGGCCGAGCCGCCCGAGCCCGAGATTGGCGGAGCCGAGGCCGAGCAACACTTCAGGCGTCAGCCCCTCTTCGCCTGCCGCGCGTGTAAAGGCGCGCAAGGCGAGCTCGTGCTGGTTGGCGGCCATCAGCCGGTGACCCAGCTCCATCTCGGAAATCGTGCGGTCGCCCCGGGCGGGGCCGGGGGCAAAGGGGCTGTCTTCCGGCGCAACAAGGCCGCCCGAAGAACAGGCGGCCAAGGTTGCCAGCGATAAGATCGCGAGGAGCTGCTTCATACCCTCAATAGCTTTGGACCGACGCGCCTCCCTGAGAGAGCATGACGTAGATGTCATACACCGAAGGCCCGATCAGGATGATCAGAAGCGGCGGCACCGTCAGCATCATTGTTGCCAGTGTCATTTTGGTGGGCAGCTTATTCGCTTTTTCCTCGGCGCGCATCACCCGTTTGTCGCGCATCTCGCCGGCATAGACGCGGAGCGCTTCGGCGATGGAGGTACCGAACTGCTGCGACTGGATCAAAACCGTCACGAAGGAGCCCACATCGCCCACGCCCGCCCGCTCGGACATGTCGCGCAGCACCTGGGTTTTGTCCTTACCGGCCTTCATCTCGTGGGAGACGATGGCGAATTCCTCGGCCAGTGCCGGGAAGCCCGCGGCGATCTCTTCGGAGACGCGAATGATGGATTGGTCGAGCGACTGGCCCGCTTCCACGCAAACGAGCATCATGTCGAGCGCGTCCGGGAAGCCGTTTTCGATCTCTTCCTGGCGCTTGCCCACCCGCTTCGTCACCCAGTATTTGGGGATCATGTAGCCCACGATGCCCGGGATCATGCCGGTGGCTACCATGGATTGCATCGACACCTCTTCTTGAGTGGCGTTCTGGATCAGCACGAAGAGCGCGCCGAGGATTAAAAGGCCGATGCCGAGGGCAAACTGCAAGAAGTGATAGGTGCGCACCGCGTTCTTGCCGCGGTAGCCCGCCTGCACGAGCTTCAGGCGCACGGCAGAGAATTCCTGCTCGTCCTGCGGCTCGAGGACTTGCGAGTATTTCTTGAGCTTGTCGTTGCCCGTCCCGTAGCGCAGCGCGTCCTTCTTGGGGCCCCGCTGCACGTTCTTTTGGGCGTCTTTCAGCTTGGTATAGGGGTCTTCGGGCTGCTTCATGATCATGATCACGGCGCCTGCCACGAGCATGAGGCCCAGCGTGCCGATGACGATGATGGGTCCGAAGGGGCCCAGGATGTCGAGAAGTTCGGTCATGACAGCCCCCTTACACCTTGATGTTCACGAGGCGGCCCATGACGATCATGTTCGCCACCAGAAAGCCGCCCACGGCCAGACAGGCTGGGATGAAGACAGGCGTTTCGATCACCTTGTCGTAGTAGTTAGGCTGGATCACGTTGATCATGATGAGCGCCAGAAACGGGAAGCCCGACAGGAACTTGCCCGACCATTTTGCCTCGGCCGTGATCGCCTTCACCCGGCGGAAGAGCTTGAAGCGCGAGCGGATCACCTTGGCCAG
The DNA here is from genome assembly GCA_039822945.1 of Pseudomonadota bacterium. GTDB lineage: Bacteria > Pseudomonadota > Alphaproteobacteria > Rhodobacterales > Rhodobacteraceae > Shimia_B. The sequence goes on along the minus strand of JBCBME010000457.1, from coordinate 114 downwards.
ACCGTCGAGAACCTCGGCGAGGTTACCACCGGAGGTCTGCTGGATCGTCACGGCCACCGCGAGAAAGCGGAGGTCCTGCATGTCGAGCCGTTCGGCCATGTGCTTGAGCGCTTC
>JBCBME010000456.1:0-2218 GCA_039822945.1 Pseudomonadota bacterium | reverse complement strand
TCCAGACCGCGCCCGGTTTTTTGCGCGACGCCCAGAAGCTTGATCTTGTAGCCCATATCGGCGGCCTGGCGGATGTCGTCGATGGTGATGCGGTCGATCCCCTCGAGCTCCACATTGCCGAAATCGACCCGTGTGCCAAAGGCGATGGCGCTCAGGAGCGAGAGCTTGTGCCCGGCATCGATCCCGCCCACGTCGAGCGTGGGATCGGCCTCGAGAAAGCCCAGCGCGTCGGCCTCTGCGAAGACCTCATCGTAGGGGAGGCCCGCGCTTTCCATGCGCGTGAGGATGTAATTGCAGGTGCCGTTCATCACGCCCATGACGCGGGTGATCTCGTTGCCCGCGAGGCCCTCGGTCAGGCCCTTGATGACGGGGATACCGCCCGCGACGGCGGCCTCGAAGCGGAGCACGCGGCCTGCGGCCTCTGCCGCCTCGGCGAGCGCTTGGCCGTGGATGGCGAGCATGGCCTTGTTGGCGGTGACGACGTCCTTGCCGGTGGCGATAGCGGCCTCTGTCGCGGCCTTGGCGGGCCCGTCCTCGCCGCCCATGAGCTCGACATAGACGTCGATGTCATCGCGGCGCGCCATGGCGACGGGGTCGTCTTCCCAGGCAAAGCTCGCAATCGAGACGCCGCGGTCCTTCTCGCGGGAGCGTGCGGAGACGGCAACGATCTCCACCGTGCGGCCGGTGCGGGCCTCGATCAGCGCTGCGTTACGGCGCACCATCTTGATGACGCCCGCGCCCACGGTTCCGAGGCCGGCAATGGCGATGCAAAGGGGGGTGGTCATGGGCACTCTCTCTCGTCGTTGCCCCCGTGTAGGACGCAAGCCGCCGAGGTGCAACGCGCCTAGCCGGGTGCGCCCGAGAGCCGCGCGCGATCGTCGCCCGAAAAGATCGGACCGCGTAAAATTGCGGCGCGTGCGCGCAGCCCGGCAAGGCGCGCGGCCATCACCTCTGAGGCGGGATCGAGCGCCTCGCCGTGCGGGGCCGTCTCCACGCCCAGTGCCGCCATCTCATCTACGGTCAGAAAGTCGAGAAAGGGTGCCGCGCTCACGCCCGGGCTCATGCGCGCGTCAAGCTCCGGGAAGGCCGAGCAGGCGGGCAGCAGGAGGAGGGGCAAAAACCGCAGCATGCCCCTTCATAGGGTGCGCGGGGCCTGCGCGGCAAGGCGGGCTAGGATTTGAACGCATGTTCAGTTAGTTATGGGCCATGGCACGCAAAACGGGCTCCCATTCCGACATCACCGGCCCCCGCATCAACGCGGTGGCGCTGAGGCTCTTTGCCGAGAGCGGGTATGCGGCCGTCTCCATGCGCCAGATCGCGGCCGAGGTGGGCGTGCAGGCGGGAGCGATCTACAACTACGTGCCCCACAAGCAGGCGCTTCTCTTCGAGCTCATGCGCGAGCATATGGAGGCGCTCTTGGCGGCCTCCGACGATCTCAAGGGCGGTGCGCCCGAAGAGGCGCTCGATGAATTCGTGCGCTTTCACATCCTCTACCACCTCGAGCGGGCCGAGCTCGTCTTCATCTCCTACATGGAGCTGCGCGCGCTCGAGCCCGAAAACTTTGCCCATATCGAACGGCTCAGGCGCGCCTACGAGGACAAGCTCGAGGCGATCCTCGTGGACGGTCAGAGAAGCGTCTTTGCCATCGAGGACACGAAGCTCGCCACGCTCGCGCTCATCGCGATGCTGACGGGTGTCACCAACTGGTTTCGTGATGGCGGGCGGCTCGGGCCGGAGGATATCGCGGCGCTCTACATCTCCATGGCGCGGCGGCTCGTCGGCGCGGGCTGAGGCGCTCCCTACGCGCGATTGGGCTTTACGGGCGCGTGCATTCTTGCCAGCGTCGCGCGAAGCGACGGGGAGGGAGAGCGCGCCATGGACGTGGGTTTCATCGGATTGGGAAATGTGGGCGGCAAGCTCGCCGGGAGCCTTTTGCGCAATGGCGTCTCGGTGGCGGTGCATGACCTCGATGCAGCCCTCGTGGCCAAGATGACCGAGGGTCCGGGCGCGGGGCGCGCAGGCGGCTCACCTGCCGAGATCATGGAAAGCTGCGACGCGGTCATCACCTGCCTGCCGAGCCCGGCGGCCTCTGCCGCGGTGATGGAGGAAATGCTGCCCCATGTGGGACCCGGCAAGATCTGGATGGAGATGTCCACCACCGACGAGGCGGAGGTCAAACGGCTCGGCGCGCGCGTCATCGACGCAGGCGGTGCGGCCG
>JBCBME010000455.1:0-2230 GCA_039822945.1 Pseudomonadota bacterium | reverse complement strand
CCACGGTGCCCCGCTCCAGTACCCCGGCCCGGATCCGGGCGAGCACATAGGCGCGGCGCCGTGGACCAGATGCGCGATCTCGGCCTCGGGGCGCGGATGGATGCGGAGGGCTACGTCCATTCCGGCACCATCATCTCCTTCAACAACGAACAGATCCGCATCGATTTCGAGGAGCATGCGGGAACAAGCGTCGTGGTCTACGGCCAGACGGAACTCACCAAGGATCTCTACGAGGCGCGCGACAGTGACGGCACGACGATCCTGCACGAGGTGGAGGATGTCGCCATCTCGGACGCCGATACCGACGCGCCCTTCGTCACCTTCACGCAGGCGGGCAGGGCGCAGCGCATCGATTGTGACTACATCGCAGGCTGTGACGGCTTTCGCGGGGTCAGCCGCCAGACCATCCCCGCCTCCGTGCGGCGCGAATATGAAAAGGTCTATCCCTTTGGCTGGCTCGGCATCCTCTCGGAGACAAAGCCGCTCCACCACGAGCTCATCTACGCCAACTCGGATGCGGGCTTTGCGCTTTCATCGATGCGCAATGAGCAGCTGAGCCGCTACTACGTGCAGTGCGCGGCAGACGATGACCCCGCCGCCTGGAGCGACGATGCCTTTTGGGACGCGCTGCGCCGCAGGCTGCCCGCTGAATACGCGGAAGCGATGGAGACGGGGCCCTCGATCGAAAAGTCCATCGCTCAGCTCCGCTCCTTCGTTTGCGAGCCGATGCAGTGGGGCCGTCTCTTTTTGTGCGGGGATGCGGCGCATATCGTGCCGCCGACGGGGGCCAAGGGGCTCAACACCGCCGCGAGCGACATCTACTACCTCGCGGATGCGCTGATCCGGCACTACGTGCATCAGGATCCGACGGGCATTGCGGGCTACTCGGATCGCGCCCTCGCGCGCGTCTGGAAGGCAGAGCGGTTCAGCTGGTGGATGACGAGCCTCCTCCACCGCTTTCCCCACCAGTCGGACTTCGACAGCAAGATGCAGATGGCCGAGGTGGCGATGCTCAAGCAGAACGCGGCGGCGCAAGCGGTCTTGGCGCAGAACTACGTTGGTCTGCCGTACTGAGCGTGCAGCCGATGACCCGGTGGCCGTGCTATAGAGGCCCACAGCGTCTGCATTAAGCTAGGGGAGCAGCAGAAAAGCCGCGTGAGCGACGCGCGGCAACGTATTAGGACTACAAGGCTTTCACAGTCCAGATCGCTCAGCGACCCCAGGTGCGCACCGTGCCGCAATCCACATGGACGAAGTTGGAGCGGGAGTATTTACCCACGCCGCCAGCCGCACAAGAGGCCGCAGCGCGCGCAATCTGCGACACGGACCGGCCCTTCATCCCGAGATCGGCGGCCTTCGCTTCCATGTGGAGGGAGCGCTTGGCCACGCCAGAGGAGCGGGAGCGGAGCATCGCATTCGTCTGCGGGGTGCGGTAGCCGGACAGGAGCTGAAATCCTGCATCTGTTTGCAGGAGGTTCCGCGTGGCTGCGATGATGTCCACCATGCGGGTGTCCATGTTCGCGGCGGCATCCTGACGCCAATCGCGCATGAAGTAGTTCACTTCCTTCATGGCGTCCGCGACGTATTTCCCCTCGATCCAGTAGATCATGTCGAGGTGTTCACCGGTTCGGCCGGAATACATCTTGATGCGGCGCACATCGCCCGCTCCCCTCAGGAAGCCCGCTGCTGCGGTGTAGGTCGGTGCTGCCGTGACTGCCGTGGCTGCAAAAGCTTGCAACATACCGCGCCTGGAAAAGCGCATGCCTGTCTTACTCATGTGGCCTCTTCGCCTCTATGTCCCGTTCATCACAGGGCCTGCTCTTCAGGCAGACACCCTGTTCCCCAGATGATGCGCGCTTATTGCACAGAAGGAATCGCTTCCCAAGAGGCCCCTGATGAGTGCTCATCAAATGGGCAAAAACTGGCAATTTTTCGCGCATCGCCCCGGGGTCGTGAGTTCCAAACACTTGCGCGCATCTTTTTCGCAACAAGGCTGGCGCCCCCGGGGTGGCTCCCGTATTCGTGAGTGGGCCGCTGCGGCGGCCGTGCGCGACGATGCGCGCAGTCATTTTGAGTTCGCAAAGGAGAGATGGGCATGACCCAACTCCGTCGTTGTTTCGATGTCGTCGCCCGCAGGCTTCATCTGGGGTTTACCGTACTTATCGTTTCCATAGCGTTAAGCGCGCCCGTGGCAGCGCAACTGCTTGTTTGAAGGCGGTCACTTGCGCTG
>JBCBME010000454.1:0-2261 GCA_039822945.1 Pseudomonadota bacterium | reverse complement strand
CCCGAGCTCGGCCAGGCCGAGCTCGGGGGTGATGGGCCGATGGTGGATCATGATGCGCGGCTAGAGGCCGATATCCACGACGCCCATTACGACCACCTCATTCTGGTGGACGAGCGCCGCGATCTTGGCGCGCTTGATCACGTGGTGGGGGCCTATCGCCTCATGCCTGGCGATCGCGCCAAGGAGCACGGCTTTTACTGTGCGGCCGAGTATGACCTCTCGGTTCTGGAAGAGAGCGGCCGCTCCCTGCTCGAGCTCGGTCGCTCCTGCCTTCACCGCGACTACCGTGGGGGATCGGCCATGTATCTCCTCTGGCGCGCGCTCGCAGGCTACATTCAGGAGCGCCGCATCGAGGTGCTCTTTGGCGTGGCGTCTTTCCATGGAACAGATGTGGCCGCCCTCGCGCCTGGGCTTTCCCTCCTCCATGACCGGCATTTGGCACCAGAGGATCTGCGCGTCCGCTCCCGGGCCTATCAAGCAATGGATGTGCTGGCGCCCGATGCGATCGACCGCCGGGCCGCAATGGCGCAGATCCCCGCGCTTATCCGCGCTTACCTGCGCATCGGCGGCTTTGTGGGAGACGGGGCCTTTGTCGACGCGCCGTTCAACACGACCGATGTCTGCCTCATCCTCGACACCGCGCGCATGGATGGCCGCGCCCGCGCGATGTACCAGGGCGTGTCGTGAGCCAGACCTGGTACTCGGATGACATGCCCACCCAAGCTGCCCTGACACCCGCGGGTGTCGCGCGGATCGTGCTCAGGGGCGTGCCGCTTGCGATCAACACTTTTGGCTGTCTGGCGCTCCTCCTCCTGGTGCGCCTGATCGAGCGGCCGCTTTTCGGCGCGCGGAGGCCCATCACGCCCTACATCACGCGCTATGTGTGTCGCGCGGCCTTTGTGATCCTCGGGATGGGCTACCGCGTGGAGGGCACGCCGCTCTCCGGGCCCGGAGCCATCGTGGCCAACCATGCAAGCTGGCTCGACATCTTCGCGCTCAACGCGCCGCAATGCATCTATTTCGTCTCGAAGTCGGAGGTGGCGGGCTGGCCCGGCATCGGCTGGCTTGCCCGCGCCACGGGCACGATCTTCATCAAACGCGACCGCGCTGAGGCTGCCGCGCAAAAGGCGCTCTTTGCGGAGCGGCTGGGGCAGGGGCACCGCCTGGTCTTCTTCCCCGAAGGCACCTCCACCGATGGGCGCCGCGTGCTGCCCTTCCGCTCCACGCTCTTTGCGGCGTTCTTTGAGGATCACCTGCCGGACGACCTCGCGCTACAAGCGGTCACGCTGGTCTATGAAGCGCCCGAGGGGGAGGATCCGCGCTATTACGGCTGGTGGGGAGATATGACGTTTGAGGGGCATCTGGTGCGTATGCTCGCAGCACCGCGGCACGGGCGCGTCCGCGTCGTCTTTCACCCGCCGGAGCCTGTCGCCAGCCTGAGGGACCGTAAAGAGGCCGCGATAACGCTCGAAGCTCAGGTGCGCGCCCCGATCGCGGCCCTTTAAGTGGCGAGTGTCTTTGCGATCGCCGTGAGCGCCGCGGCAGGATCATCCTCGCGCCAGATCTCTTCGCCCAGGCCGAAGAAATCAACGAAGGGGGCCAGCGTCGCGATCTGATCTGGGCCTAGCGCGCCTTCGGCCATCACGGGCACTTCGATCATCTCTGACCACCAGTGAAAAAGGTCGGGCTCCGCAAATGCGCCATCGCCGAGCGCTGTCGCTGCCGCGGGGCCAAAGCTCACGTAATCGGCGTCCGCTTCGCCCGCCGACATGCCGTGATGGCGCGACTGCGCGCAAAAGCTGCCGACAATGGCGTCTTTACCAAGGGATTTCCGAGCCTTGCGTACCGACCTTGACCCATCACTCAAATGCACGCCGTCGAGGCCGAGCCGCTCGGCCAGCTGCACGTGACGCTCGATCACGATGGCCACGTCCCGCGCATGGGTCACCTCGCGACAGGCATCGGCTGCCTTTGAGAGCTTGTCTTCGTCGCTCGTAGAAAGCGCTAGGCGGAAGCAAGCCACGGGCACCACATCAAGACAGGCGGACAAGAGCTTTGGAAATCGGGATAATTCGATTTCAGGCGGGCTGATCAGGTAGATCTGGGGCTGCTCGATCTCGGCCATGGTACGGCTCCTTTTGGGCCTCATAGCGTGCGGGCTTCTCGGCGGCAACGGGGGGGACGCAGCGTGGCGCGCCATTCCGTGTCCGGCTGCCTTGGCTTGCGCGCGCGGCCACGGTATCAGGGCGCGCAATGCAGAC
>JBCBME010000453.1:0-2264 GCA_039822945.1 Pseudomonadota bacterium | reverse complement strand
GTCCGCAGAGGTGAGCACCACATCCGAATTCGGCGCCATCTGCCCGGTCGCATAGACCTGCGCGTAAAGGAGGGCCGTTGCGGTGACGATCCCCGCGACAGTCCAAAACGCGCGGATGGGTTTGTACCCGTAGCCAAAGACGAGCCGTGAGAGCTTGGATGCTCCAAACCGGATAGCAGCCAGTGCGAGGCGCAGATCATGCCATGGCTCAACGGGGCTCTCGTGGCGGACGCGATCATAGGCCACTTGGGCCAACCGCGCCTCCCGCTCAAAGCGCACCTCGACAGCACCCTGCCGCCGCCCCTCTTTCTGAAGCACGCTCGCCAGCCACGTATAGGGCTGTGGCGCGAACTGAGTTCGCGGATCTTCGTGCTTTTCAAAGCCAGGAAGCGGCGCATCGTGCTTTGTCTCAAGCCATTCGATGCGCTCACGAACGCGCATATCACTATCAACGCGATCATAGCGAAAGCCCTGCAGGCGGTAACTCCTGACAGCATCTTGCCAGCTCTTTTTGTCGTCCCTGAGCACGCCCGCAGAAGCATCTGTCAGGTTTAAGGTAGAGACTTGCCCGGTCACTTCCCGGAAGAACAAACCCTCCCCAATCCGTGCAGCTTCCAAACTGACGGCGCCCTTCAGTTTAGCCTTTTCAAAACGGAGGTTGCCTTCAATGCGGGCCCGCACGAAGTTCACTTCGCCCTTCGCCACGAACTCATTGCGGAGAAAAACATCCCCTCCGATCCGCGCCGCATCACAATTTAACGCACGGCCCCTAGTACTCCTAAAGGTGCCTTTGTTGCAGTTAAGCTGCCCACTAATCTCTGCACCCCGAAAGTTAACACCGTCTCGTGCCAAGAAGCTGGATGTCAGCTGTACATCGCCTTTACAGCGTAGCCTTTCGGCATTCAGGTGAGGGAGATCGCAGCCAGGCAGGTAAAGCGCCGGCACGTTCGCGTCGATAAGCGACGCACTTTTTTCAAAGAGGCAGTCGCTAAACCAGAGTGGAATGCGAATGAACGAGTCGTCGAGCTCGAGCTCCTCGGTTATGAACGCGCCAGCGAGGCGCAGGCCTTTTGGGTCCGCGGTGATGCCCTCAATTTGGTCTAGTACAAGAGCGCGAAGGAGCGAGGCACGCACGACTTTCGTGTCATCACCGCGCTCGGGGCGCTTCTTTTTTCCCGCGAATTTGCCCGTTGGGAACTTGGAGATGAGCTCCTTTTCGAGCTCCGATGGATTGGGAAAGTGCTTAAAATTCATGCGCCAGACATGGATGCAGGGGCGGGTTGGCACAAGGCGGGTGCGGCAGGATGGCTCTGGCCGGGAGCGTTTGGGTGACTATGTGCAGCACATGACTAAAGTGCTCTTCAACGACCAGTGCCCCGTCTGCTCTTTCGAGATCAATCACTACGCCGCCTATGCGCGCGCGCAGGGGCTGCCGATCCAGTTTGATGACCTCAACGGGCCCGATCGCGCGGCCTGGGGCATTGACGAGGATACCGCGGCGCGGCGGCTTTATGTCGAGCATGAGGGAGAGCTTTTGAGCGGGATCCCGGCCTTTATCGTGCTCTGGCAGCAGATGCCGCGCTACCACTGGCTGGCGCGGATCGTGGCGCTTCCGGGGATCAAGCAGATCGCGGCGGCCACCTATGATTACGCCCTCGCGCCCGCCATTTACCGGTGGCATTTGCGGCGCAAGGCGCGGGCGGCCTGAGGGCTTCCAATCCACCCCCAAACCCGTCGCTCACGATCCGGAAACGGTGTTGTGACAACGAATTACGTGACCTTTAACCATTCTGTTGTACGCTTAAGCCATGGCTTACATGTATAGCAGGTCCGAACGTATGGCGGATGGGACAGTCCACCTGCTGGGCATTGCTGCATCGATCACGGCCACGGCTCTTCTCATCGTTTACGCCGCAAAGACGCAGACTGGCCTCGATGTGGCGGCTGTGAGCGTCTATGGCGGGGTCGCGATTTTCGCCTTTGTGGCGTCGGCGGTCTATCACCTGACACCGTGGGATGCCGTGCGGCCCTGGCTGCAACGGATCGATCATGCTGCCATCTACCTCAAGATCGCGGGCACCTATACGCCGCTCGTCGTTCTGCTGGGCACGGGGTTCAGCTACTTCGTGCTGGGCGTGGTGTGGACGATCGCGATCTTCGGGGCGGTGGGCAAGCTCACGACGCTGCTAAAGCCCGGCGTGGCCTCCACCTTTCTTTACATCGCGCTGGGGTGGGCCAGCATGGTGCTCATTTGGCCGCTCATC
>JBCBME010000452.1:0-2274 GCA_039822945.1 Pseudomonadota bacterium | reverse complement strand
CTGGTCCCCGATGGGGACGGGATCCTCATCGACATCGATGAAAGCGTCGCAGGACACGTCGCGCAGCGGCTGAGCATTTATAAGCTTCGCTCCGCCGTGGAGCTCGACTGGGATGCACGCAAGGTCGCGCAGGGCTTGGGCGCACCGCCTGAAGGTGCCTTTGCCGATCCCCGCGATCCCACCCTCGGATGGCGCGCCTATGGCGAGGAGGAAACCCCGCTGCAGGACTGGGACGCGCTTCGCGTGGCGGCTTGCGTGCCCGAGTTCGGCACTGAGATGGACGGCGACACCTACATCCTCGAGGCCGGGTTCGAGCGCCTTCACGGCGTCGATTTCAAAAAGGGCTGCTATGTCGGGCAGGAAGTCACCGCGCGGATGAAGCACAAGACCGAGCTGCAAAAGGGCTTCGTGCGCGTGCGTGTCGAGGGTGATGCCGCACCCGGCACAGAGATTACGTCAGCCGGGAAGCCCGTGGGCCGCCTTCACACCCGCGCGGGGGATGAGGCCATCGCCTACCTGCGGTTCAACCGGATCAGGGGGGACATGGAAGCCGGTGAGGCCAGGCTCACGCGGCTCTAGCTGCGCATCAGGCGCGCTCGGAATATTCCATCGTCTCGGTGTTCACGATGATCATCTCATCCTGACCCACGAACGGCGGAACCATGACCTTTACACCGTTGTCGAGGATTGCGGGCTTAAAGGAGTTCGCGGCAGTTTGCCCCTTTACCACCGGTTCGGTTTCCACAACCTGGCAGGTGACCTTTTGGGGCACGGTCGCATTCAACGCCTCGCTCTCGTAGTATTCGATCTGGACGGTCATCCCGTCCTGCAGAAACGGGCGACGGTCGCCGAGGATCTCGGCGGGCAGCTCGATCTGCTCGTAGCTTTCCATGTCCATGAAGACGAGCATGCCGTCCGTTTCATAGAGGAATTGCTGATCCTTTTGCTCAAGGCGGACGCGCTCGACTTTGTCCGCGCTCCTAAACCTTTCGTTCAGCTTTGACCCGTTACGGAGGTTGCGCAGCTCGACCTGTGCGAAGGCGCCACCCTTTCCGGGTTTCACGTGATCGACCTTCACGGCCGACCAGAGGCCGTCATTGTGCTCGAGAACGTTGCCGGGTCTGATCTCGTTTCCGTTGATTTTGGGCATGTGTCAAAACTGTGGCGAAAGGTTGAACGAAAAGTTACCGCGCCTATATCTGCCGCTGATGAGGGAGACAAGCGCTCCTGGTAGAATGCTGCCTGCTCAAGCTCTGCACAACGCGCATAGCTGTCATGCAATAATCGGAGCCCCGAATCGGCCCGAGTAGTTCATAAAGGCTGAACGCTGCCAAACCGCAAGAGCAATAAGAAGGACCCACGATGATCGATTTCGTCGACGGAACTGCGTTTAACAATGAACAGGGTAACCGCGCGCGCAAGCTGTTCGCCGCCGTGGTACTCGCTGCCCTAGACGATGCAATCGCAGACGACAAAAAGTACGGCAACGGACCCGAGCAAATCGCCCGCTGGGCGCGGTCGCGCGACGGGCGCGAAGTGCTGTCGTGTGCCGGTATCGATCCGAACGAGCGCGTCGTGGAAGGCCTGATGGATTTCGTATCAAAGGGCATCCGTACCTCCGTGGCGCTGTCGCGCGAGGAAAGCGAGCGCCGTGCTGCCGCACAGGCTGAAGCCGCGTAAAGCGATTTCAAGAGCTTACGGAAAAGCGCGCCCTCCGAGGCGCGTTTTTTTGTGCCTAGAAGAAGAGATACCAGGCGAAAAACGGCACCACCTGAAGCCCCGCAAGAAGCACGAAGAAACTGCGCCAAATCCAGCTTTTGAAGCGCCAGAGGAGGTATGCCGTCATCAGCACGACCGCGGTGAGCTCGAGGACACCTACAACCTGCGCCCCACTCTCACTGTCCCAGTAGGAGATCGGTGAGTAGAGCTTCCAATCCGTCAGCGGCCATAAGTGCATGCGCGCGTCTTCGTTGTGCAGCGGAAAGTCGAAGCCGATGTGCAAAAGCGCGGCCCCAGAGAGCGCGATCGCCCAGGTCGAGCGAAACCAGAGTGCGAAGCCGAGCGCGATCCCCCACAGGATGAAAGAGTTATCGACGGCAAAGATCTGTTGCCACGCGTCCGAGAAATAAAGCTGTCCAAAAACGATGTCGCCCGGTGTGCCCTTCACAAAGAGCTCCCAGCCCGCGAGCGCGTAGAGCGAGGCGTCCGGGATCGTGGCCCCGAGGAGTGCCGCAAGGGTCACCCGCGTTTCGAGGGGCTTGCCAAAGGCGGCGG
>JBCBME010000451.1:0-2276 GCA_039822945.1 Pseudomonadota bacterium | reverse complement strand
GAAGACGCGCTGACATTTGACGGCCCGCGCCGGTATGACGCGGATGTCGTGATCGTTGGATCAGGTCTTGCCGCGCTCGCGGTCGCCAGCCGTCTTGTCGGGCGCTCCAAACGGATCGTGATCCTTGAGGCGGGCGACAAGACGCCGGATTATGAGCAGCAACGGGAGCTCTGGGGCGGTCAATCGACGGCTGCAAACGGGCCTGCGCGCGACAGCCACCCCCTCCCCCATATCGGGCGCGTTCGCGCACTGGGTGGCGCGTCGACGGTATGGGGCGGGCGATGCACACCCTTCGAGGTGGAAGATGTCGAGACCCGCACCGATGGCAGCGCCCCTTGGCCCATCGCGCACGGCGAGCTCTCGGAGTACATGCAGGCCACAAGCGCGTTTCTTCAGACGGGCGCCAATGACTTCACCCTCGAAGGGTCTGCGAAGGGCCAGGCAAAGGCCGCCTTTCTGGCGCCAACCGACGATCCGCGCATCGTTGAAAGGATTGAGCGGTTCAGCCTCCCTGCCAACGCCGCCGTGCATTTTCGCGATAGTCTGCTGTCACAGCCGAACATCACCCTGGTCACCGGGGCTACGGCCATGCGCGTTATGTCGAATGACGGTGGCACCCGCGTTTGCGGCATCGAAGGTAAGACATCCCGAGGCCACAGCGTAGCAGCGATGGCACCGCTATGCGTGCTCGCCAACGGTGGGATCGAGGCTCCGCGCCTCCTTCTGTCGAGCCCGGTCGAGGGCGCGGCCCACGCTTTGGGCAATCAGCATGATCAGGTGGGGCGCAACTACCAGACCCATATCTGGGGCCAAGTCGGCCAGTTCGTTCTCGATCCCAAAATCGCCCGGCGTGTCTGCCGTGCAGAACGCTCGGTCGACCATGTCTATTTCAGGCGCAGTCTGACCCTCTCGGTGGAAGAACGCCGCAGGCTGGGCGTGCTGGCGATGTGTTTGCGGCCATCGATCGGCAACCTTGCGGACCCTGCGCTCAAGGTGGCGCCCTACTCTCTTGTTTACCTCGCGCGCCGCTTTCTGCGCCCGGAGTTCCGTCGCCATCTGGAGCAATACGCGAAAGCGTCTGAGCTCGAGACGCGCCAGTTGACCCGAGGCCACCTGTCAAACCTTGTGCTCGGGTTGCCGCAGCTTTCGCTCTTTCTTGCCCGTTACACGCGGAGACGGCTGTGGGCGCGTCGGCGCGAGCCGGGCATCACACAGTACCACCGAAACGGCATCTATGGCGTGGAGTACAGCGCCGAGCAGGAGCCAAATCCGAACTCGCGCATCACCCTTGCGGAGACACGAGACGCTATGGGGATGCGGCATGTTAAGATCGATTGGCGCGTGACCGAGCATGATCGGTACTGCGTGGCCACCTCGCTGAAGGCGTTCCGCGAGTGTCTGGAGCACCGGCCCGCCGCATCACTTCGCCTCAGCGACGCGGAAATAGACGAAGCCGTTTGGGCGCTGCGCCCCGCCAAGGGCCACCACATGGGCACCACGCGCATGAGCGCGACGCCCGCAGAGGGCGTGGTGGATCGCGATTGCCAGGTCTGGGGTGTGCGCGGGCTCTACGTTGCGGGCTCGTCTGTGTTCCCGACATCGGGCTATTCAAACCCCACGATGCCAGCGGTCGCTCTCTCTTTGCGACTGGGTGATCATTTGGGCCGCCAGATGGGCCTCAACGACACCTCGACCGCACCCTGGCCCGAGATGAGCCAGGCCGCGCCAGAACGCGAGGCGGCGCGCGTCTGACCTGGGTGGCCATCCGCGCTTAACGGTTACTTGAGGGCGCGCGCGAGAAAGGCCTTCGTCTCTGGTTGCTGAGGGTTGGTGAAGAGCATCTCTGGCGGGCCTTCTTCCAGGACGCGCCCTCCCTTGAGAAAACACACTTTGTCAGCAGCTTCGCGCGCAAAGTTCATTTCATGGGTTGCAATGATCATCGTCATTCCATCGTCCTTGAGCGCCCTGAGCACATCGAGGACTTCACCCACGAGCTGCGGGTCGAGCGCGCTTGTGATCTCGTCAAAGAGTATGACATCGGGCTTCATCGCGAGGGCGCGGATGATCGCGACACGCTGCTGCTGACCACCCGAGAGCTGATCGGGGTAGTGCTGCATGCGGTCAGCGAGGCCAAAGCGCTCAAAAAGAGACTTAACTTCAGGGGCTAAGACCTCGGTCTTCAGGCGTTTCACCCGGCGCGGCGCCAGCATCACGTTCTCTTCGGCCGTCATGTGCGGGAAGAGGTTGTAGCTCTGAAACACCATGCCGATCCGGCG
>JBCBME010000450.1:0-2283 GCA_039822945.1 Pseudomonadota bacterium | reverse complement strand
GCGCACAAGGCGCCCGCTCGCGAGATCGTCGTCGAGCATGAAGGCCGGCAAAAACGCAAATCCCTGACCCGCGCGCGCCAGCTCCTGCAGGATGCCAAAGCTTCTGACCGCGATCATGCCGCCCACATCCACCGCCACTTCGCGCGCGTCCTGCACAAAGCGCCACGTGGCCCCGGGCCGGTCCCCGCGAAAGGTGAGGCAGGGGTGCCCGGCGAGGTTTTCGGGCTGGGCAAGCGGGGCCGCAGCCGCGACCTCCGGTGCCGCCACAAGGATCCGGGCAAAGCTGCCGAGCCGCCGCGCCACGAGGCGATCGTCATTGACCCGCCCCACCCGGATCGCAAGATCGGTGCCGGGATCCTGCAGATCCTCAAATCCGTACTCGGCGCGCATCACGAGTGTCAGATCCGGGTGCAGCGCGCGGATCACCGGGAAGAGGTGGCTCGCCACGAGCGCGCCGAATTCCGGCGTTGCGGCAATCGTCACCTGCCCCGACAGCCCGCCCCGTTCTTCGGAGGCGATATCGCCCAAGAGCTCCACCTCCGCGAGGATCGAGCGGATCCTGTCGTCAAGGCGCTGCCCGACCGGTGTCAACCGTACTGACCGCGCGCCGCGCTCCAAGAGCCGCACGCCAAACTGGCTCTCGAGCTGCGCCACGTGGCGGCTCACCCCCGACTTCGCCATGCCGAGAGCTTCGGCTGCCGCGCTGATGCCACCGAGGCGCGCAACGGTGTGAAAACTGAGGAGCGCGGGCAGGCCTATCGTTCTAATATCAGGAACCATGGTTTCCGTTTATTCCAACTGTTCTGATTTGTGAACGGCCCGTATCTCTCCCTCATCACAGCGCCACACCGGCGCAAACCGATGGAGACGGACATGAATATTCTCATCACAGGTGCAAATAGCGGCTTCGGCCAACTGATCGTGAGCGACCTCCTGAAGGCAGGCCACCGCGTCGTGGGATCGATGCGCGACGTGTCGGGCCGCAATGCCGGGGCCGCGACCGCGCTCCGTGCGCTCGGGGCCGACATCGTGGAGATCGACGTCACCGACGATGCCTCGGTCGAGGCGGGCGTCGCGCAGGCCCGCGCCCTTCTGGGCCACATCGACACGCTCATCAACAATGCGGGCGTGGGCGCCCACGGGCTTCAGGAAAACTTCTCACCCGACGATTTCCGCCGGCTCTTCGAGATCAACGTCTTTGGCGTCCAGCGCATGATCCGCGCCACGGTGCCCCAGATGCGGGGCCGGGGCGAGGGTCTCATCGTCAATATCTCGAGCCTTCTGGGCCGCGTGGCGCTCCCCTTCTACGGGCCCTACAACGCCACCAAATGGGCGCTTGAGGCGATGTCGGAGAACTACCGTGCCGAGCTCAGCGCCTTTGGCGTCGAGGTGGCGCTGGTGGAGCCAGGCGGCTTCCCCACGGGCTTCATCGCCAACCTGATGCAGCCGAGCGCGCGCGACCGTGACGCCAGCTATGGCGAGATGGCAGGCGCGCCGGAGGCAAGCCTCGCCGGGTTCGAGGCCTTCCTCGCCGAAAACCCCGCCCAGGCCCCGCAGATCGTCTCTGACGCTGTGGTGGCGGTGCTCGATGCGCCCCATGGCGCGCGCCCCTTCCGGACGGAAGTCGACAAGATCGGGATGGCCGAGCCGCTCAAGGGCTACAACGACCATCTCGCGCAGGTGACCGAAGGGCTCTTCACCAATCTCGGGATGGCGGATCTCTTGAAGGTTCGCACCCGCGATCACGAAACGGCCTGACACGGGCCGAAGCGGGGCCGGTCCTGAGCGGACTGGCCCCAGCACATGCAGGAGCAAGGTCATGAAATACGCAGTTCTGGGAACAGGGATGGTGGGCCACACGCTGGCCTCCAAACTTGCCGCGCTGGGCCACGAGGTCCGCATGGGTGCGCGAGACCCGCACAATGAGAAAGCCGCAGCATGGGTTGCCGCCACCGGCGGCAGCGCGGGGCAGGGCACCTTGCAGGAGGTGGCCGCCTGGGCCGATCGCGTGATCGTAGCGCTGAGCGGCGCGCATATCGTGGCCGCAGCCGAGGCCATCACCGACGCCGCCGTGGCGGGCAAGCTCGTCATCGATGTCACGAACCCGCTCGATGGCTCCCGCGGGATGCCGCCCGTCCTCGTGCCAGAGCTCTCCAACACCACCTCCGCCGGGGAGGCGCTGCAGGCCGCGCTCCCCTCCGCCAAGGTCGTGAAGACGCTCAACACCATGAACCACCGCATCATGGTCGATCCCGCTCGCGTCCCGGGCGCCCACGACGTCTT
>JBCBME010000449.1:0-2288 GCA_039822945.1 Pseudomonadota bacterium | reverse complement strand
GTGCGGCAGCGGAATTTTTATGCCTCCGGCGGAAGTATTTCGGGACAGAAGAAAGGTGTGACGCCCTACGGGATGGAGGTCACGGATTCGGTCATCCGCGAGCTGGTGGAAAGCCTGGCCGAAAGCTCGGAATATCGAGAGCGGCGAGAGGCCGTGCAGGCCTGGAATGCAGTCAACCCGATCCTGAAGAAGGGGATCGCGCTGACGCCGGTGAAGTTCGGCATCTCTTTCACGCTCACCCATCTCAATCAGGCGGGCGCGCTCGTTCACGTCTACAATGACGGCTCCATCCACCTTAACCACGGCGGCACGGAGATGGGTCAGGGGCTCTTCCAGAAGGTCGCGCAGGTGGCGGCGGATCGGTTTGGGGTTGGGATGGACGCGGTGCGGATCACGGCCACCGACACGGCAAAGGTGCCCAATACCTCGGCCACGGCAGCCTCCTCGGGCTCCGACCTCAACGGGATGGCCGTGAAGATCGCCTGCGACACCATCCGGGACCGCATGGCCGAGCATCTGGCTCAGATTTATCAGTGCAAGCCCGCAGATGTGGCTTTTGGAGAAGGGCGGGTCCGAGCAGGCGGCGACGAGATGACATTCCCGGAGGCCGCGCAGCTCTGCTATCAGGCGCGGGTCTCGCTCTCCTCCACGGGGTTTTACAAAACGCCCGAGGTTGCCTGGGATCGGATCAAGGGTGAGGGTCGGCCGTTTTACTACTTCGCCTACGGTGCGTCGGTCTCTGAAGTTGTGGTCGATACCCTCACGGGCGAGAACCGCATATTGCGCACCGATATCCTCCACGATGCGGGGCGATCGCTCAATCCTGCGCTCGACCGTGGGCAGGTGGAAGGCGCGTTCGTGCAAGGCGCGGGCTGGCTCACGATGGAGGAACTTGTTTGGGACGACCGTGGCGCTCTCAAGACCCATGCCCCCAGTACCTATAAGATTCCGGCCTGCGCGGACCGGCCCGAGATCTTCCACGTATCGCTCTGGGACGGCGAAAACCTTTCTGACACGATCTACAAATCGAAGGCCGTGGGAGAGCCGCCGTTCATGCATGGGATCAGCGTCTTTCTTGCGCTGTCGGACGCGCTGGCGCAGTGCGGGGCGGGCTATCCCGCCCTCGATGCCCCGGCCACGCCCGAGCGGCTTTTGACGACGCTGGAGACGCTATGAAGCTGGCTGATCTCCTCAACCGCGGCCCCGTGGCGCGCGTGATTGTGGCGGATGTGCGCGGCTCCGCGCCCCGCGAGGTGGGTGCGGAGATGTGGGTCTGGGCCGATACGGGCTGGCAAGGCGGCCAGCACGGCACCATCGGCGGCGGGACACTGGAGTATGAGGCGGCCCTGGCGGCGCGCGCGGCCCTTCTGAAGGACCCAACGCCGCGCGCCCGCGCCACCAAGCACGCGCTTGGGCCCGATCTCGGCCAGTGCTGTGGCGGGGCGGTAACGCTGGTCACCGAGATTGTCGACGCGGCGGCCGCCCCTGGCCCGCGCGCCGTCGCGCTAGGGGACGGCCCAAAGACCCTCGCCGTCGAGCGGGCGCTGGCAGAGATGCGCAACGGCACCGTGAGGTCGCGCGTGGCGCTGATCGACGGGTGGTGGGTGGAAGCCCCGCTCAAGCCCGAACGCGCCGTCTGGATCTGGGGCGCGGGGCATGTGGGGCGGGCCATCATGGACGTTCTGCACCCGCTGCCCGAGCTCGCGCTCACCTGGATCGATACAGGGCCAGAGCGCTTTCCAGCGATCCCGGACGGTGTCACCCAGATCAGTGCGGCGAAACCTGAAGTGCTCATGGCGCGCGCGCCCGCAGATGCTGAGCATCTCATCCTGACCTACTCCCATGACCTTGATCTGGCGCTGTGCGATGCCGCGCTTCGCCGTGGGTTTCGCAGCTGTGGGCTCATCGGTTCCGCCACAAAATGGGCGCGCTTCCGCAAGCGTCTGGCGGCCTTCGGGCACGGGGATGCTGAAATCGCACGCATCGCCTGCCCCATCGGCGATCCCGCCCTCGGCAAGCACCCGCAGGCCATTGCGATCGGCGTGGCCCATGCCCTAGTGTCGAGCGCGGGACAACGGGGGACAATCGGTGACGCAAGACCTGCTCGCGCTTGAGGGGCTGACCAAGTCTTATCCGGGCGTCATCGCCAATGAAGACGTCTCCCTCACGATCCGCGCAGGCGAGGTTCATGCGCTCCTCGGTGAAAACGGCGCGGGCAAATCCACACTGGTGTAGATGATCTACGGCATGGTAAAGCCTGACGCGGGCGACATGCGCCTTGATGTCCA
>JBCBME010000448.1:0-2293 GCA_039822945.1 Pseudomonadota bacterium | reverse complement strand
CGGCAAGGGGTGTGAGGCTGCTGCCTAGGCCCCTTGCCGCCCGCCTGCGCCACGATCCCGGCATCAAAGAGCTTGGCGATCTCGGTGTCATCGAGCCCGGCCACATCGCTCAGGATCTCCTCGGTATGTTGGCCGAGCGCCGGGGCGGGCGCGGGCGGCACCCGGTCGAGATCCGAGAAGGCCGCCGCATGCCCGGGCACGGGAAAGCTGCCGAGCCCCTGCTGGAGCAGCTCATGAAACATCGGGTTCTCGGGGCTGAGATCGGGGTCGCGCGCCACCGCCTCCTTGACGGAGCGGAACTCCGACCAGGTGAGCTTGGCCTTGTCAAAGAGCGCTGCGATCTCGCCTGCAGGGCGCGCCAGAAACCAGGGCGCGAGGATCTCGGTGATGCGCGCGCGCAGCGCCCAGCGGACCCCCTCATCGCTCAGATCCTGGCTTGTCTTCGCGGCGAGCGCGTCCATTTGCGCCTCGGAGCCCGTGACTTTCACGAGGCCCTGCCACTGGCGCTGGGTGAGCCCGATCACCATGATGCGGCGCCCGTCGGCGCAGAGAAAGTCCTGCCCGTAAGCCCCGTAGAGCGCATTGCCGGATTTCTGCCGCTCCGCCTCGTTGAGGACGGCGTCGCCGATCATCCCGAGATGGCCGAGTGTGGCGGCCGCGATGTCCTTGAGCGTCAGCACCACCTCCTGACCCGTGCCGCGGCGCAGCCGGTGACGCTCTGCCGCCAGCACGGAGGACACGCACATGTGCCCGGCAATCAGATCCCAGGCGGGGAGCGCATTGGCCACAGGCGCGTCGTGCCCCTCGGGCCCAGTGATGTCGGGGATGCCCAATGCCGGGTTCACGGTATAATCCACCTGCGGGCGCCCATGGCGATCGCCCAGGAGTGTCACCATGATCAGATCCTCGCGGTGCTGGCTCAGCGTCTCGTAATCCATCCAGCCGCGCACGCGCAGGTTGGTGAGAAAAATGCCCGCATCCTCGCCCGGTGCCGTGATCGTGCGCGTGATGAGCGCGCGCCCCTCGGGGTGGGTCATGTCGACGGCAATGGAGCGCTTGCCCTTGTTCAGCCCCGCCCAAAAGAGGCTTTTGCCCGAGGGCGCAAGCGGCCAGCGCCCGGCATCGAGCCCGCCCTTGAGGCGGTCAAAGCGGATCACATCCGCCCCCATTTGCGCCAGCGTCATCCCGGCCAGAGGCACGGCCACAAAGGCGGATCCCTCCACCACGCGCATTCCCTTCAGAATACCGGTCATCTCAGTCCTCCCAGTCTGCTTTTGCTTTCATGCCCACATGCCCGGCTTCGGCCACGGCGCTGAGGGCAAGGGTGCCTGCGTCGCTCTTTGTGGCGCGCAGGGTCAGGTCGCTGTCGTGAAACATCGGGTGCACGCCGCGAAAGCTGAACCTGTCGGGGCGCCGCCCCTTCCAAGCCGTGGCTTCCCGCATCAGCAGATTGGCCTGCAGGGGCCCGTGCACCACGAGGCCCGGATAGTGCTCCACATCCTGCGTGTAGGGCAGATCGAAATGGATGCGGTGTGCGTTGAACGTGATCGCCGAATACCGAAAGAGCAGCGCCGTGGAGACCGCCTGCCGCGTGTCGATCACGAGGTCCTCCGTGGGGCCGGGGATCTTGGGCGGTGGCGTGAACACGGGCGCGATGGGCAGATAGACGATGGATTGCGTCTCCCGCACCGCAAGGCCCGCCGCGCCGTGGATCTCATGGGCCACGGTGACAAAGACCATCCCCCCGGTGGAGCCAGTCTTTTCGTCCACGCCCGTGATGGTGGAGCGCTTCTCGATCTCTTCGCCCACGCGGATGTCTGCCAGAAACTCGAGCGCCCCGCTCGCCCACATGCGCCGCTCGTAGGGCACGGGCGGCAAGAAGCCACCAAGCGCGGGGTGGCCATCCTCCCCGAGCCCCGCCATCGGCACGGCGGGCGGGAAGGCATACCAGTGCCAAAGCGCCGGCAGCACATCACCCTGGCCGGGGCAGGGGGTGACTGCGGCTCCGAGCGTGGCATGGATCATCTGCGCAATCGTGGCGGGTACCGCGCCCACCACACGCTCTGACCGGCCGATCCAATCGGTCAGATCGACATGGGCGTTTCCCTGCGGCTGGTGGTCCATCCCTGCTCCCTGCAGTCTTGCGTCAGAGGCAGGACATAGGCCGTTTTTTCCGTGCGTCTTTTTTCAGCACTCACGCCGGGGCGGCGGCGCGTGCAATCGACACACGCCCAGACGGCTCAAAAGCCGCCGACATCACCACCGCATGTGTCTGAGAAAATTGGAGCGGGCG
>JBCBME010000447.1:0-2314 GCA_039822945.1 Pseudomonadota bacterium | reverse complement strand
GTGGAGGTCGACGACCAATACTCCGCCATCGGCACCTTCGAGAGCGGCGCGATGTTCACGCTGCACACCTCCTGGCTGGGGCAGGGGCACCGAATGAACCTCGGCTTTGAGATCACCGGCACCAAGGGCGCCATCAAGTTCGACCAAGAACGGATGGGTGAATTCTGGCTCTACGAGATGGGCGATCGAAAGGGCTACTCAGACACCGCCACCAATGGGTTCAAGCAGGTCCTCATCGGGCCGCAGCATCCGCCCTTTGGCAATTTCTGCCCAGCACCCGGCCACCACGTTGGCTTCAACGAAATGAAGGTGATCGAGGCGGGTCATTTCGTCCGCGCCATCCTCGAAGACAGCCGCGCCTACCCGGACTTTGCCCATGGGCTCGCCTTTGAGAAGGCGTTGCAGGCCATCCAGGACTCGAGCGAGGCCAAGGCGTGGGTGACCCTGTAGCAGAGAGCGGGTTCCAGGCCTTCGCGGCCCATGTGGTGGCAGAGCATGACAAGCTGCCACCGCAGCTCCAGCGTATCGCGCAGTTCGTGCTGGATAATCCGGGGCGCGTGGCCCTGATGACCATCGCCGATCTCGCCGAGGAGATCGAGGTGCAGCCCTCCGGCGTCATTCGCTTCTCGAAGGCCGTGGGCTATACAGGCTTCTCGGAGATCCAGCGCATCCTGAAGGAGGAGCTGAGCGCGCCCACATCCTACGAGGCCCGCCTGCGGACAGCATCCGACGACGGAAGCGAGCTGGCGCGGGCGGCAAATCTCGCAGATGCGAGCCTTTCAGCACTGCCAAGCGCGGCTGACATTGCGCGCGCGGCGGACATTCTCACCGGCGCGCGCATTGTCCACGTCGTGGGGTTCCGCCGCGCATTTGGGACGGCAAGCTACCTCGCCTATCTTCTGTCGGGCTTTCAGGCCCCCGTGCGTCAGTTCACGGGCATCGGCGATATGGCGGACACGGAGATGCAGACGCTCCACGCCGATGATGTGCTCGTGGCCATTTCATTCCCGAGCTACCGACCAGAGACGCGCGCGGTGGTGGCCGCCGCGCGGAGTGTGGGAACAAACCTCATTTCGATCACGGACAGTAAGCTCTCGCCCATCGCGCGAGGTGCCGCGCAGGTACTCATCACCGACCAGCAGACAGATGCCGGGTTCCGCTCCGTGGTGGGGTCCATGGTCACCGTGCAGGCATTGGCACTCGAATACGGCCGTCGTCGAAGCACCTGAGCCCGTCGGATAATGATTGCGTTTAGGAATAAAAATTCTATTCTTGAGTTGGAATGGAAGTAAAATTCCATCGCCTGGGAGGGCATCATGAACAACCGCGTACGCGTCTCCATCGGCTGTGCCGGTGCGGATCTGCATGCCGACCCCGCGCGCTTGCGGCGCGCCTCGGGTCCGGCCCTCGCCCAGGTAAGACCTGCTCGGACGTCGTCCCGGACGGGTGCCTGACATGAGCCTCGATGCCCTCATCATTGGTCGCGCGGGGATGGATCTCTATCCTCTGCCAGCTGGCACAAAGACAGCAGATGCCGAAAGCTTCCGCTCCGATATGGGGGGGAGCTCCGGCAATATCGCGGCCGCGATGGCGCGTCTCGGCGCCCGCGTTGGCTTGGCAGCGCCGGTCTCGGATGATCCGGTGGGCCGCTTCGTGCGCCGCACTCTCGGGGAGTTTGGGATCGAGCACCTCACGCCGGATCCCGTGCCGGGTGAGCCCCGCACCTCGCTTGCGTTGGCCGAGCTGATCGATGAGGGCTCCGAGACGGTTATCTACCGCAACAACGCCGCTGATTTTCACCTCAATGCCGTCGATCTCGCCCCGCATCTAGGCCGCGCGCGCCTGATCGTGGCCACAGGAACCGCGCTCGCCGCCGAGCCGTCCCGCTCAACCACGGTTGCTGCACTGAAGGCAGGGCAGAGCGTGCTCGACCTCGATTACCGGCCTTACTCCTGGGCCTCCCGCGAGGCCGCGACGGAGACCTACGCCGAGGCCGCCGCCCACGCGGACATTCTCGTCGGAAATGATGAGGAATTCGCCATCCTCGCAGGGAGCGCCGATCCGAGAGACTACGCAGCAAACCTGCCCCAAACCGTGCTCTTCAAGGAGGGCGCGGCAGGCTGCACGCTCTTCCAGCCGGGCGAGGCTCCTTCCTTTCTGCCAGCTTTTGAGGTGCAGGCGCTCAAGCACTTTGGCGCGGGCGACGCGTTCCTCGGCGGTACGCTTGCGGGCTATCTGGCGGGCCTGTCGCTTGAGGATGCCATGGTGCGCGGCGCGGCAGGGGCGGCCCTCGTCGTCACGCGCCCGGGCTGCG
>JBCBME010000446.1:0-2319 GCA_039822945.1 Pseudomonadota bacterium | reverse complement strand
GGTGCGCCGGGTTTCCGCGTGCGCATTGTGCTGGTGCTCCTCACGCTCGTGGCAGGCAAGCTTTTGGCTGTGGGTATGCCCGTGCTCATTGCCCGTGCGGTGGATAGCCTTGCGGGTGAGCGGCCTGACCCTGCCGCTTGGTTGGCGGCTGGTGCGCTTGGGCTGACGCTCGCTTATGGCGGGGCGCGGATCCTCAGCATCGGCTTGCAGGAGTTCAAGGCCGTGCTCTTTGCCCCGGTCCTTCAACGCGCGTTGCGCCAGCTTGCGCTGAAGACCTTCCGGCATGTGCACCGGCTCAGCCTGCGCTACCACATCACACGCAAGACGGGCAGCCTGAGCCGCGTGATCGAGCGGGGTGTGAAGGGCGTCACCTACCTGATGCGCTTTTTGCTGACCTCGATCGGGCCCCTGATCCTGGAGCTCATTCTGGTCTCGCTTGTGCTTTGGGCCTTTTTCGATGCGCGCTACCTGCTTGTTCTGGCGGGGGCCGTCCTCCTTTTCGTGGTCTTCACCGGTGTCGTGACCGAGTGGCGGGTCAAGATCCGGCGGGAGATGAACACGCAGGACAATGACGCCAACCAACGCGCCGTCGACAGCCTCCTGAACTTCGAGACAGTCAAGTATTTCGGGGCCGAGGGGTTCGAGGCATCGCGCTACGACACGGCCATGGCGGGCTATGAGCGCGCCGCGATCCGAACGCTCTATTCGCTGAGCGCCCTCAATCTGGGGCAAGCGGTCATCGTGAACGGGGCGCTCATGATCGTGCTCGTGATGGCCGTTTTCGAAGTGCGGTCGGGTACCATGAGCGTGGGCGATTTTGTCCTCGTGAACAGCTACATGATGCAGATCATGGCCCCTCTGAACCTGCTCGGATTTGTCTATCGGGAGATCCGGCAGAGCCTCGTGGATATGGGTGAGATGTTCATGCTCCTCGACGAGATGCCGGAGGTGGAAGACAAGCCCGGAGCGCGCCCGCTTGAGGTCACCGGTGGGCGGGTCGTTTTCGATGACGTCTCCTTTGGGTATGAGGCGGCGCGACCGATCCTGAAAGGTTTGTCGCTTACGGTGGAGCCGGGGCAGAGCGTGGCCATTGTCGGGCCGTCGGGCGCGGGAAAGTCCACGATCGGGCGGCTGCTCTTTCGGTTTTACGACGTCTCCGGGGGGGCCGTCTCGATCGATGCTCAAGACGTGCGCGATGTGACCGGCGAGAGCCTCCACGCCGAGATCGGTGTCGTGCCGCAGGACACCGTGCTCTTTAATGACACGATCCGCTACAACATCGCCTATGGGCGGGTGGGTGCCTCTGAGGCCGAGATCGAGGCCGCGGCCCGCGCGGCACAGATCCATGACTTTGTGCTCAGCTTGCCAGAGGGCTATGACACCGTCGTGGGGGAGCGCGGGCTCAAACTCTCAGGCGGGGAAAAGCAGCGCGTGGGGATTGCGCGGACGCTTTTGAAGAACCCTCCTATCCTCCTTTTGGACGAAGCGACGTCCGCGCTCGACACCGAGACCGAGCACGAGATCCAGGGCGCGCTGGCGGCGGCGGGGCAGGGGCGCACGGTCATCACGATCGCGCACCGCCTCTCAACCGTTGTGGATGCCAACAGGATCGTGGTGCTGGAAGATGGCCGCGTGGTGGAGGAGGGCGCCCATGACGTGCTTTTGACACGCGAGGGACGCTATGCTGCGCTTTGGCATCTGCAGCTCAACGACGACGGGGCCTAGAGCGCAGGGCGGCGCCTATCGCCTGCCTCGAGCGGCTCCCGCCCACCCCGATTGCGCGGGTTGCCAGAGCTGCGCGCCCTCTCCCCCGCCGCCCTCGGCAGGCGATGGGGGGCCTTCTATTCGGCGGCTTTGAGCGGGGTGAGGCCGGGGGTCTTGGTGGGCGCAGGCTCCCCCTCCGGCTCATCGTCCCAGAGGATCTCTGGCGCTTTGATCCGACGCGCCTGACGCTTCAGGGCGTAGTCACGGACAGCGCGGCTGCCGCGGTTGAACGAGAGCCGTGCAAAGAGCCGAGCGAGCGCAAGGAGATAGGTCGAAGCCCAGACCCGCAGCGCCAGCATGGAGGGCGTGAAGACGAGCGTCAGCACCGTTGCCACGCCAAGCCCCCACACGACCGCGGTTGCAAGCTGGATCCACCAGAGCGCCGTCGGGCTCTCAATCGTATAGCCGCCACCGATGAAATCGAGGCTGAGGCCGAACATCATCGGCGCAAGACCCGCCATCGTCGTGATCGTCGTCAAAAGCACGGGGCGAATGCGGGCTTCTGCCGTGCGCACGATGGCCTCGATGCGCGGCATGTAGCGCGAGTATTCTTGG
>JBCBME010000445.1:0-2325 GCA_039822945.1 Pseudomonadota bacterium | reverse complement strand
CAGCGCTGGCAGGCGGACGCCTTTGAATGGACGTGCGCGGAGTGGAAGGTCACGCTCACCAAAATGGTGGAGCGGGGCGGCAACCTCGTGCAATCCGAAGAGCAGGTCGTCGTGACCGCAGAGCACGTGGTGACGGCCTCTGGCAACCACGCGCCGCGAACGGCAAAGCTCCTTGGCATCAAGATGCCCGCCATCGTGGTCGAGCATCAATACATCGTCACTGAGCCCGATCCTGCGCTCGTTGAATGGCGCAAGGATAACCCCCAGCACCCCGTGCTGCGAGACGCCGATGCCAAGTGGTATGTGCGTGAGGAGCGTGGCGGCTGGATCCTTGGGCCATACGAGTACGGCGCGCCCGCGCGCTTCGAATACGGCGTGCCAGAGACCTTCCGCGCGGATCTCTATCCCCTCGATCTCGAGCGGATCGAGGAGGAATACATGTCCATGATCCACCGCATCCCCTCCTCGGAGACGGTGGGCCTCAAGGGCGACTATAACGGCCCCATCTGCTACACGCCCGATGGCAATCCGCTCATTGGGCCCGCGCCGGGGCTACGCAACATGTGGCTTGCGGAGGGCTTCTCGTTCGGGATCACCGCGGCGGGCGGTGCGGGGCACTACCTGGCGCAGATGATGGTGGAGGGCGAGGCCGAGATCGACATGGCCTCCCTCGATCCCAAGCGCTACGGCCAAAACTGGATGACGACGGAATATGCCGCTCGCAAAAACGAGGAATGCTATTCCCACGTCTATATCCTTCACCACCCTGACGAGGAGCGTGAGGCCTGCCGCCCGCTGCGCACCAACCCCGCATATGACCGGCAAAAAGCGCTAGGTGCGCAATTTGGCTGCGTGAATGGGTGGGAGCGGCCAAACTACTATGGTCCGCTCGATGCCCCCTCGAACTTTGATCGTGACGCCCGCAGCTTCCGCCGAGGCGCATGGTGGGAGTATGCCCGCCAAGAAGCCGAGGCCGTGCGCCACGGTGTCGGCCTTGTTGACGCGACATCATTTGCCAAGCATGTCCAGCGGGCCGGCGGCGACGGCGTTCCTCGATTGGTTCACCACCAACAAGCTGCCATCGGTGGGGCGCATCAACCTGACCTATGCCCTTACGGCGGCGGGGACGACGCGCACGGAATACACCATCGTGCGCTTCGGCGAGCACGAATACTATGTCGTCTCTGCGGGTGCCTGGGCGAGCTATGACGGGGACTACCTGCGCAAGGCCGCGCAGGACTTCATGGCCGCGGGAGGCGAGTATGTGCATGTCTCCGAGGTCACCGGACAATGGGGTGTCTTTGCGATCGCCGGACCCAAGTCACGTGACGTGCTGGGCGAGCTCATTCGCGACGCAGAGCCCGCAACGGCGCTCTCCAACAAACGCTTTCCATGGCTCTCCACGCGCCAAATCGAGCTGAAGATGTGCCCGGTCAACGCGGTGCGCGTGGCCTATACCGGTGAGCTCGGCTGGGAGCTGCATCACCCGATGGAGATGCAGAACTACCTCTGGGATCAGCTCATGGAGGCGGGCGAGGAATTCGGCATCAAACCCGTGGGCGCACGGGCGCAAAACTGGCTGCGGCAGGAAAAGAGCTACCGCGCCTTCGGCACCGAACTTGGCCGTGACGCCACGCCGCTCGAGGCCGGGCTCGACCGCTTCGTGGACCTCGAGAAGGACTTCCACGGCAAGGAAGCGATGCTCGCCAAAGGCATCCGTTCCATGTGCGTGACGCTCAAGATCGACGGGCCCGCCGACGCCGACCCATGGGGTCGCGAGGCGCTCTATCTCGGGGAAGAGCGCGTCGGGCGGCTGACCTCGGGCGGCTATTCCGTGCACTTCGGATGCTCTATCGCGATGGGCTACATCCGCCCCGAGCTTGCCAAGGCGGGTACCAAGCTCAAGGTCAAGATGTTCGACCAGCTCTGGGACGCAGAGGTGACAGAAGACAGCCCCTACGACCCGAAGAACGAGGTCATCCGCGTCGACACAGGCGCCACGCTTCTGAAGGCGGCAGAATAGGCCCCAAGGCCCGCGCAGAACCTGACCCGGAGAGATCACATCCGGGTCAGCCGTCGCCGATCAGACGCTCCATCACCGCTGGGTCAGAGAACATCTCGAGAAATCCGGACTCTTCCATGATCTCCATGGTGATGGCGATTGAATCGCAGACGTCGCTTGCTTCCAGCATGAGATCGCCCACCATGCCCTCGGGCGCGGCGCTTAGGTCTTCAAAGCTCTCGATTGGCGTGGATGACACCTCTTCCATCCAGGTCACAAGCTCTTCTGCCCCGGCATCACCGCCCTCGCTGCGCACGTGATTG
>JBCBME010000444.1:952-2336 GCA_039822945.1 Pseudomonadota bacterium | reverse complement strand
GTGGCGGTGGTAGCCTGACCGCTTTCCCCGTCATTGAGACGCTTCTCGGCGACGTTTCGGCGTACATTCCGACGAACGTGATCTCGATCACCGACGGCCAGATCTTCCTCGAGACGGAACTCTTCTTCCAGGGTATCCGCCCCGCTGTGAACACGGGTCTTTCGGTGAGCCGCGTGGGCTCCTCTGCGCAGACGAACGCGATGAAGTCGGTCGCGGGCTCCATGAAGCTCGAACTCGCGCAGTATCGCGAGATGGCGGCCTTCGCCCAGTTCGGCTCGGACCTCGACGCCGCCACGCAAAAGCTGCTGAACCGCGGCGCGCGCCTCACCGAGCTCCTCAAGCAGCCGCAATACTCGCCGCTCACGAACGCAGAGATCGTCTGCGTGATCTACGCGGGCACGAACGGCTACCTCGATGATCTTCCCGTCGGCGATGTGGGCCGCTTTGAGCAGGGGCTCATCACGCACCTGCGCGGCAAGGGCAAAGACCTCCTCGATCACATCACCACCGCCGACCCCAAGGTCAAAGGTGAAGAGGCGGACAAGATCAAAGCCGTGATCGACGACTACGCGAAGAGCTTCGCGTAAGGACCTCTCATGCCCAGCCTGAAGGACCTCAAAAACAGGATCGACTCGGTCAAATCGACCCGGAAGATCACCAAGGCCATGCAGATGGTGGCCGCCGCGAAATTGCGGCGGGCACAGGATGCGGCCGAGGCGGCCCGACCCTACACGGAGCGTTTCAACGCCGTGATGGGGGGGCTGGCCGCGTCGGTGGGTGGCTCTGATTCCGCGCCCCTCCTCTTGAAGGGCACGGGCAAGGACGACGTGCACCTGCTCGTCGTCATGACGGCAGAGCGTGGTCTCTGCGGTGGCTTCAACTCCTCCATTGCCAAGCTCGCACGGCAGCACGCCGCAGATCTATTGGCGAAGGGCAAGACGGTGAAAATCCTTACCGTCGGCAAAAAGGGGCGCGAGCAGCTCAAGCGTGACTACAGCGCACATCTGATCGGCCATGTGGACCTCAGCGAGGTCAAGCGCATCGGCTACGCGGATGCTGCTGGCGTGGCACAGGACGTGCTTGGCCGCTTTGAAGCGGGCGAGTTCGACGTCGCAACGATCTTCTACAACGAGTTCCAGTCCGTGATCTCGCAGATCCCGACGGCCCAGCGGATCATCCCTGCGGCCTACGAGACCGAGAGCGAGGGTGGCGAGTCGACGCTCTATGACTACGAGCCCAGCGAAGAGGCGATCCTCGCCGATCTTCTTCCGCGCGGTGTCGCCACGCAGATCTTCGCCGCGCTTCTGGAAAACGGAGCATCCGAGCAGGGCGCCCGGATGTCGGCCATGGACAACGCCACGCGCAACGCAGGCGAGATGATCGA
>JBCBME010000444.1:0-942 GCA_039822945.1 Pseudomonadota bacterium | reverse complement strand
GAAAACGGAGCATCCGAGCAGGGCGCCCGGATGTCGGCCATGGACAACGCCACGCGCAACGCAGGCGAGATGATCGATCGGCTGACAATCGAGTACAACCGCTCCCGTCAGGCCGTCATCACGAACGAACTCATCGAAATCATTTCGGGCGCGGAAGCGCTCTAAAAGACCCGGAGAACCGCAATGGCAAATGCAAAAGGCAAAGTCACCCAGGTGATCGGCGCCGTGGTGGACGTCCAGTTCGACGACCACCTGCCCGAAATTCTGAACGCGCTCACAACCGACAACAACGGCAAAGAGCTCACGCTTGAGGTTGCGCAGCACCTCGGTGAAGCCACCGTGCGCTGCATCGCGATGGACGCCACCGAAGGCCTCGTGCGTGGCCAGGAAGTCACCGACCTCAGCCGACCGATCTCGGTGCCGGTGGGCGACGCCACGCTGGGCCGCATCATGAACGTGGTGGGCAAGCCTGTGGACGAAAAGGGCCCTGTCGAGGCCTCCGAGACGCGCTCCATCCACAACGACGCGCCGACCTTTGCGGCGCAGTCTGTCTCCTCCGAGATCCTCGTGACCGGCATCAAGGTGATCGACCTTCTCGCGCCCTACTCCAAGGGTGGTAAGATCGGCCTCTTCGGCGGCGCTGGCGTGGGCAAAACGGTGCTCATCCAGGAGCTCATCAACAACATCGCCAAGGTGCACTCGGGCTATTCCGTGTTCGCGGGCGTCGGTGAGCGGACCCGTGAGGGCAACGACCTCTACTACGAATTCATCGAATCCGGCGTCATCAACGCCGAGGACCTCACGAAGTCCAAAGTGGCGCTCGTTTACGGTCAGATGAACGAGCCTCCGGGCGCGCGTATGCGTGTGGCGCTGTCGGGTCTGACGATGGCCGAGCAGTTCCGCGATCAGTCCGGCACCGACGTTCTGTTCTTCGTGGACAAC
>JBCBME010000443.1:0-2342 GCA_039822945.1 Pseudomonadota bacterium | reverse complement strand
ATAGAGACCTGCCGTCCCCAGTGCTAGAGCCAACTGCGCAGGCTTGTCCGACGGCTCACGGCATTCAGCCTTGACCCACCTGCCTCCCTCCCTTAAAGCCCATCGCCTGTGGGCCGTTAGCTCAGTTGGTAGAGCAACTGACTTTTAATCAGTGGGTCGCAGGTTCGAACCCTGCACGGCTCACCACTGAACCTCCTTGAGATCATCGACTCGTGAGAGTGCAGCTTTTGCGCACAAACGTGCAAATCGCGCTGGGCAGCGAAGGTCCTTAGAAAGCCCAAACCTAACGATCTACGTATCAAGGACGTGCTGATGATATAGTTTCAAAAGCGGCCCAAAGTGCTCGTAGCTTTCAAGGTGGGCAGGCTTGATTCCTTCGGAGGCAATAAATTCACGGACGAACTCTTTCGACGACAATTTTAATCGTTGTTTGAGAGCTTCCTTTGCCTCTGGCGACAAGCAAAAACCTAGCTTGCTACATGCGGCATCCATGAACCGCTCGAGTTTCTCAGCGTCGACTACTTGCTCGTCCAAATCTCCGCCTCCACTTCGGCATCGGCGAACCTAAACTCATCCAAGGATAATTGCCGGGCCAATGTTGCGCAATGGCAGCTCCGTCCCGCACAGCCGCCCTCCGCAAACATGGGGGTCAGATGTGCAGTGTTATACGTAAACGCTCTTAGCCTAGACCAAGAAACCCTGGCTTTCAGGATACTCGGCTCGGCCCTTGGGCCAGCATGACCCGAAACCCGCACTCTTATGAAGAGCTGACACCTCAGAGCATTCGCCGCAAGCCGCGATTCCGCGCGACGGCATGGCGCGCCCGGCCACTGCCCATCATATGCCTTTGCTGCGCATCGGAAACTTGCGCGACGACCATGACGCAATCTGGAGCCCCGCTGTCGCATCCAGGGGCTCGCCTGCTGCTGCAACCGCCATTATCCTTTCGGAAATTGGGAGGAGCCATGACGGACGTCATCCGCTTTACGCTGGACGGTCGCGAAGTCGAAGCCAAGCCAGGCCAGTCTATTTGGGAGGTCGCCAAGGGCGGCGGTCTCATCATTCCGCATTTGTGCCACAAGGATCAGCCGGGCTACCGCTCCGATGGCAATTGCCGGGCCTGCATGGTGGAGATCGAGGGTGAGCGCACGCTCGCGGCCTCCTGCATCCGCACCCCGACCGAGGGCATGGTCGTCACCACCGACAGCCACCGCGCCGACACCGCCCGCAAGATGGTCATGGAGATGCTCGTCACCGACCAGCCCGCGCAGGAGGTGGCCCACGATCAGAGCTCCCACCTCTGGGACATGGC
Source organism: Pseudomonadota bacterium (assembly GCA_039822945.1). Taxonomy (GTDB): domain Bacteria; phylum Pseudomonadota; class Alphaproteobacteria; order Rhodobacterales; family Rhodobacteraceae; genus Shimia_B. Next base: position 1,030 of record JBCBME010000443.1, on the reverse strand, counting down.
CGATGAGCAGGGCGTCAGCGAAAGCCGCTTCCCTAAGCTCAAAGAGGATCGCATCCCGCTTCTTGACGACAGCCACGTGGCGATGTCGGTCAATCTCGATGCCTGCATCTCCTGTGGGCTCTGCGTCCGCGCCTGCCGGGAAGTGCAGGTCAACGACGTCATCGGAATGTCTGGTCGCGGGATGGATGCCTATCCCACCTTTGACATGGCCGATCCCATGGGTGGCTCCACCTGCGTGGCCTGCGGTGAATGCGTGCAGGCCTGCCCCACGGGCGCGCTCATGCCCTCAACCGTGACGCAAGGCGCGGGTGCGGGCGACAGCAAGGATTACGACAGCGAGGTCGAAAGCGTCTGCGCCTTCTGCGGCGTCGGCTGCCAGATCTCGATCAAGGTGAAGGACAACAAGGTCAAATACGTCGAGGGGATCAACGGCCCCGCCAATGAAGGCCGCCTCTGCGTCAAGGGCCGCTTTGGCTTTGACTACATCCACCACCAGCACCGCCTCACGAAGCCGCTCATCCGGAAGGAGGGCGCGCCCAAGGGCCTCAACGTCGACCCCGACAATTGGCGCGAGACCTTCCGCGAGGCGACGTGGGACGAAGCGCTCGATTTCGCCGCCGCGGGCCTCAAAGGCCGGGGGCGCGAGGTGGCGGGCTTCGGCTCGGCCAAATGCACCAATGAAGAGGCCTACCTCTTTCAAAAGTTCATCCGTCAGGGCTTTGGCCACAACAACGTCGACCACTGCACCCGGCTTTGCCACGCCTCGTCGGTCTCCGCACTCATCGAAAACGTGGGCTCTGGTGCCGTCACCGCGACCTTCAACGAGATAGAAAACGCCGACGTGGCCATCGTGATCGGGGCCAACCCGCTCGAAAACCACCCGGTCGCCGCCACCTATTTCAAGCAGTTCACGAAGCGCGGCGGCAAGCTCATCGTGATGGATCCGCGTGGACAGGCGCTCAAACGCTTTGCCGAGCACATGCTGCAATTCCGTCCCGGCGCGGACGTAGCACTCCTCAACTCTATCATG
>JBCBME010000442.1:1634-2356 GCA_039822945.1 Pseudomonadota bacterium | reverse complement strand
AATGCCGCGCCTTCGGCTATTCGGAGATCTCGCCCTCAAGCCTGCGGCGCGCGGCCCGCGTGGCCCCTGTGGCCGCCGTGCAATCGGAATATTCGCTCCAGACCCGCCAGCCGGAGCTCGGGCTCCTGCAGGCCTGCGCGGAGCTTGGCACGACGCTCGTGTCGTTTTCACCGGTGGGGCGCGGGCTCCTGACGGATCTGCCGCCCGCAGCGGACAAATACACCGATCAGCCCTGGATGGCGGCCAATCCCCGTTTCATCGAGCCAAATCTGAGCGCCAACATAGCCGCCACCGCGCCCATGCGCGATCTCGCGCGCTCGCTCGGCGTCTCAACCGCGGCCCTCGCGCTGGCTTGGGTCTACGCGCAGGGGGATCACATCGTGGCCATTCCCGGCACCCGCAGCGCGGCGCGCTTCCGCGAATACCTCGATGCCGAACGCGTGCCCAAGGCCGCGCTCGAGCAGCTCGGGCAGATCCTGCCCGCAGGCTGGGCCCATGGCGACCGGTATTCCAACGCCCAGTGGAACGGCCCTGAAAACTACTGCTGACGAGGGGCTGCGTCTTGCCCTCCGCGTGACATGTGGGAGGATGCGCCATGGCTGACCGCATCGAACCCACCATCACCTGCCCGAATTGCGCCCATGAGATCGAGCTGAGCGAGCAGCTCGCCGGCCCGCTTCTTGCCGATCTCAAACGGTCCCATGCCGCTGAGCTCGCAGCCC
>JBCBME010000442.1:0-1626 GCA_039822945.1 Pseudomonadota bacterium | reverse complement strand
GAGATCGAGCTGAGCGAGCAGCTCGCCGGCCCGCTTCTTGCCGATCTCAAACGGTCCCATGCCGCTGAGCTCGCAGCCCAGCGCGAGGCCCTCGCTGGCGAGGCCCGGGAGGCTGCGCGCGCTGAACAGGCCGCGCTCATGGCCAAACGCGAGGCCGAGCAGGAGGCGAAACTGCGCGAGGCCGCAGAGGCGCTCGCGGCGCAAAAGGCCCGCGCCGACGTGGCCGATGAACGGCTGACCAAGGCGCGCGAGGCCGAGAAGGCCGCCCTCGCCAAGGAAGCCGCGCTCCTTGAGCGCGAGGCAGAGCTCGAGCTGGCCGCGCAAAAGCAGGTGGCGCTCGAGCGCCGCGCGCAAGAGGAACGGATCCGCGCGCAACTCACCGCGCAATTGGCCGAAAGCCAGCAGGCCCGCGACGAGGAACGCGACCTCGCGCTCAAGGCCAAGGATGAACAGATGGAGACGCTCAAACGCCAGATCGAGCTCCTCAAGCAGAAATCCGAGAAAGGCTCCCAACAGCTGCAGGGCGAGGCGCTCGAAGTGGCGCTTGAAGAGCGGCTCGCGCTGGCCTTCCCCTTCGATCAGATCACGCCCGTGGGAAAGGGTGTCCGCGGCGCCGATTGCCTGCAATCCGTCGCCGGGGCAGGGGCCATTATCTGGGAGGCCAAGCGCACCCAGAACTGGTCCAAGGACTGGCCCGTCAAGCTCAAGGAGGATCAGCGCCGCGAGGGGGCGGAGGCGGCCGTGCTCGTGAGCACGGTCCTGCCCGACGGGGTCGAGACATTCGCCGAGCACGAGGGCGTCTGGGTCACGCTCCCCCGCTATGCCGTGGCGCTGTCCAGCGTGCTGCGTCAGGGCCTCATCGCCACAGCACAAGCCGAACGCCGCAAGGAGGGGCAGGCCGAAAAGACCGAGCTCCTCTACGACTACCTCACCGGTACGGGCTTTCGGCAGCGGGTGGAGGCTCTGGCCGAAACCTACGACGCCATGCGCAAAACCCTCGATCAGGAACGCCGCGCGATGATGAAACACTGGGCCGCCCGCGACCAGCAGATGCTCAGGATGATGGACGCCACCGCAGGCATGTACGGCGACATCCAAGGCATTGCAGGCGCCTCCCTCCCAGGCATCGACGCCCTCGAACTCGCCCCACCCGAAGACGACTAGCACTGCCAATCCGCATCAAGCCCTCACCGCACACAAAGGCGCCCCGCGAGCCCAAAGGCAGCTAAGCGTACAAAGCGACCCTTCGCTGTAGCCGCTCCAACGGCTGCTTTCGGTGTTGGCGCGATGCATATATTCAGGGACATCAACCACTAGCCTTCCACAAGACAAGGCCCGATGCGTGGGTTTACTTACTTCGTTCCGCCGCGAAGCTACCAATTGCTGTGATGGCCAAACCGATCACGATGAAGCTGAGAAGAAGTCCGGTGATGGACACAGCTAGACCATTCCAACCCAACTCTGGCAGATTAAGGAATGGATAAGGATAGAACCCACTGAACGCGGCACGGATCAGGATATAGGTGCAATAGGCGATGGGCCAGACGACCCAAAGCCCGAGATCGAACCACTGAAACGATGGCTTGGGCGCAAGAAACAGCCACCATAGAAGTGAAAGCGCGGGAA
>JBCBME010000441.1:0-2359 GCA_039822945.1 Pseudomonadota bacterium | reverse complement strand
AACCTCCTCAACGAAACGGCCATCACCGACATCGTTAATCGCTTCGCCACCGCCCTGCGTGAACTGGGCGTCCCGGTGGATCAGTCGCGCGTCGATGCCGTGCTTGCCAACCACTACGGACGGGCCATCGCGGCGGAATAATCGCCGCGAACAGGGAGGAGGACCACCATGAACATTCACGAATACCAGGCCAAGGAAGTGCTGGCCGGGTTCGGCGTCGCCGTGCCCGACGGCGCCCTCGCCTACAGCCCCGAACAAGCCGCCTACCGCGCCCGCGAACTGGGCGGGGACCGCTGGGTCGTCAAAGCCCAAGTCCACGCCGGAGGGCGCGGCAAGGCGGGCGGCGTAAAGGTTTGCGACAGCGATGTCGAAATCCAGGAAGCCTGCGAGGCCATGTTCGGCATGAAGCTGGTCACGCACCAGACTGGGCCCGAAGGCAAGGGCGTCTACCGCGTCTACGTCGAGTCCGCCGTGCCAATTGCCAGCGAAATGTATCTCGGCTTCGTTCTGGACCGCACCACGCAACGCGTCATGATCGTTGCGTCGAAAGAAGGCGGGATGGAGATTGAAGAGATCTCTGCCCAAAAGCCCGAAAGCATCGTCCGCGCCGTCGTCGAACCAGCCGTGGGCCTCCGCGATTTCCAGTGCCGCCAGATGGCATTCAAACTGGGGATCGAGGCGAGCATGGTTCAGCAGATGGTCCGCACCCTCCAGGGTTGCTACCGCGCCTTCACCGAGTTGGACGCCACGATGGTGGAGGTCAATCCGCTCGTTATCACCGAAGACCACCGCGTCATCGCGCTCGACGCGAAGATGACTTTCGACGGCAACGCCCTGTTCCGGCACCCGCAAATCTCGGAACTGCGCGACAAAAGCCAGGAAGACCCGCGCGAAGCGCGCGCGGCGGATCGTGGCCTCAACTACGTCGGCCTCGACGGCAACATCGGCTGCATCGTCAACGGCGCCGGTCTCGCCATGGCGACGATGGACACGATTAAGCTGGCCGGTGGCGAACCCGCCAACTTCCTCGACATCGGCGGCGGCGCCACGCCCGAACGCGTGGCCAAAGCCTTCCGCCTCGTCCTGTCCGACAAAAACGTGCAGGCCGTGCTGGTGAACATCTTCGCAGGCATCAACCGCTGCGATTGGGTCGCCGAAGGCGTCGTCCAGGCGTTGAAGGAGGTCGAGGTCGACCTGCCTGTCGTCGTCCGCCTCGCCGGGACGAACGTCGAGGAAGGGCAAAAGATCCTCGCCCAGTCGGGCCTGCCCATCATCCGCGCCAAAACGCTCAACGAGGCCGCCGAACGCGCCGTGGGGGCTTGGAGGAACGAGCTCTCTCAGGGAACTAGAATGAGGGCCGTGTCATGAGCATCCTTCTCGACAAAGACACCCGCGTCATCGTCCAGGGCATCACCGGCAAAATGGCCCGGTTCCACACCAAGGACATGCTGGACTACGGCACCAACGTCGTGGGCGGCGTCGTCCCCGGCAAGGGCGGCGAACAGGTCGACGGCCTGCCGGTCTTCGACACGGTCGAAGAAGCGGTCGCCGAGACACAGGCCGACGCCTCCCTCGTCTTCGTCCCACCCCCATTTGCCGCCGACAGCATTATGGAGGCCGCGGACGCAGGCATCCGCTATTGCGTCTGCATCACCGACGGGATCCCCGCGCAAGACATGATCCGCGTCAAACGCTACATGTACCGCTACCCGAAAGAGCGCCGCATGGTCCTTACCGGCCCCAACTGCGCAGGCACCATCAGCCCGGGCCAAGCGCTTTTGGGCATCATGCCTGGCCACATCTATATGAAAGGGCATGTCGGCATCGTTGGACGCTCCGGCACGCTCGGGTACGAGACCGCCAGCCAACTGAAAGAGCGCGGCATCGGCGTCTCGACCTCTGTCGGCATCGGCGGCGACCCCATCAACGGCTCTTCCTTCAAGGACATTCTGGAGCGCTTTCAGGACGACGACGACACCCACATCATCGCCATGATCGGCGAAATCGGCGGCCCGCAAGAGGCCGAGGCCGCGGAATACATCCGCGACCACGTCACCAAACCCGTCGTCGCCTATGTCGCCGGTCTCACGGCACCCAAGGGCCGCACCATGGGTCACGCCGGGGCCATCATCTCCGCCTTCGGCGAAAGCGCGTCCGAAAAGGTCGAAATCCTGTCCGCCGCAGGCGTGACCGTGGCCGAACACCCCGGCCAGATCGGCGAAACCATCGAAAAAGTCATGGAGGCTGCGTAATGTCCGCAAAACCAAGCGTCCTCGTCACCCGCCGCTGGCCCGAGGCCGTCGAACAAAAGCTGGCCGCGTCCTACGATGTGAACCTCAACACCTCGGACCGGCCCCTG
>JBCBME010000440.1:0-2360 GCA_039822945.1 Pseudomonadota bacterium | reverse complement strand
GCTGGCAGAGCTGGGCGCGGGTGACGCCCAGGCGCATCTGCGCCCCACCTGGGACCGGGTCCGCGAGAGCCTGTTCAACGTGCTGCACCGCATGAAGGCCGAAGGCTACGACGTCACACCGCCCGAGAGCGTGGAGGCGCTGCGGGAGGCTGTCCTGAAGGGCAACGCCGCCACCTATGGGCAGGAGGCCAATGTCGCTGCCCATGTAGATGCCGATCATATCGTGGCCAACACCGCGCCGCTGGCTGCCATCGAAGAGGTCTGGGGCCCTGCGCCCGGCAAGGTGCAATCGGACGGGCGCGGCGTCTTCGTGCTGGGGGCGGAATTCGGCAACGTGTTTGTCGGGGTTCAGCCCGCCTTTGGATATGAAGGCGATCCCATGCGCCTCCTCTTTGAGCGGGGCTTTGCGCCGACCCATGCCTTTGCGCAGTTCTATCTCTGGCTCCGCAATACGTTTGAGGCCGACGTGCTCCTCCACTTCGGGATGCACGGCGCGCTCGAGTTCATGCCCGGCAAGCAGGCGGGTCTTGGCCGGTGGGACTGGCCCGATCGCCTGATCGGGGAGCTGCCGAACGTCTATCTCTATGCCTCCAACAATCCGTCCGAGGCGACGCTGGCCAAGCGGCGCACCAACGCGGTGACTGTGACGCATATCACACCGCCACTGGCGACGTCGGGTCTCTACAAGGGGCTGGCGGAGCTGAAAGACAGCCTTTCGCGCTGGCGCAGCATGGTCGACGGCCCCGCGCGGGACGACATGGAGGCGCTCATCGCCGATCAGGCCGCCGCCGTGGATCTCGACGGCGCGCCAGAGACGCTCTGGCTGAAGCTCCTTGAGACGGAAGACGCGCTCATCCCCGATGGGCTCCACGTGGTGGGCAAGCGTCTGAGCGATGGACAGGTGGTCGAGTATCTGAGCACGATGGCCAACCAGCTGCCGGAGGAGCAATCCCGCGCCGCAGCCCATCTTGGCGGTGACGCGGAGATGGTGGGGCTCATGCGCGCGCTGAGCGGCCGCTACATCGCGCCGGTGCCGGGGGGCGATCTGATCCGGTCGCCCGAGGTGCTGCCTGCGGGCCGCAACATCCACGCCTTTGATCCCTTCCGGATGCCCACGGCCTATGCACTCAAAGACGGCTGGCATCAGGCCGAGGTGCTCTTGGCCGCGCAAAAGGAGCTGCCACGCTCTGTGGCGCTCGTGCTGTGGGGATCCGACAACATCAAGAGCGATGGCGGGCCGATATCTCAGGCCCTCGCGCTCATGGGAGCGAAGCCGCGCTTTGATAATTTCGGGCGCCTGTCGGGGGCCGATCTCATCCCGCTGGCAGAGCTTGGGCGACCTCGGATCGATGTCGTCATGACGCTTTCGGGGATCTTCCGTGATCTCCTGCCGCTTCAGACCAAGATGCTGGCGGAGGCGGCCTGGAAATGCGCGACGGCCGATGAGCCGCTCGATCAGAATTTCCTGCGCGCCCACGCGCTGGCCTATGCCGAGAAGGCAGGCTGTTCGCTGGAAGAGGCCTCACTGCGGGTCTTCTCGAATGCCGAGGGGGCCTATGGCTCAAACGTCAATGTGCTCGTGGATCAGGGCGGATTTGATGACGAGGACGAGCTCGCTGATGCCTATCAGGCGCGCAAGTCCTTTGCCTACGGCCGCAATGGGAAGGCGCAGGCGCAACGCGCCCTGCTTGATGACGCGCTTGCCGATGTGGATGTCGCGTATCAGAACCTTGAGAGCGTGGAGCTCGGCGTTACGACCGTCGATCACTACTTTGACACGCTTGGCGGCATTGCCCGGGCGGTGAAGCGCGCCAAAGGCGGGGCCGAACCCGCAGTGTTTATCGGGGATCAGACGACGGGTGCCGCCAAGGTGCGCACGCTCAAGGATCAGGTGGCACTCGAGACGCGGACGCGTTCGCTCAATCCGAAGTGGTTCGAGGGCATGCTGCGGCACGGCCACGAGGGCGTGCGTCAGATCGAGGCGCAGGTGACGAACACCATGGGATGGTCGGCCACGACTGGCCAGGTGGACCCATGGGTCTATGAGCGGATCTCGGAGACCTTCGTGCTCGACGAGGCCATGCGTGAGCGGCTCTCCGAGCTCAATCCGCAGGCCTCCATGAGGATGGCGCAGCGCCTGCTCGAGGCATCAGATCGTGACTATTGGCAGCCCGATCAAGAGACGCTTGAGGCGTTGCAGGATGCAGCCGACGCAATCGAGGACAGGCTCGAGGGGGTGGGATCATGATCACGCTCTGCACGCGCCGTCACCGTCGGAGTGAGGGGCCAGCCCCTCACACTCCCCGGAGTATTTTTGGAAAGATGAAGGGCAGGGGCCTTTGCGCCGCCCAGAGAGGTGG
>JBCBME010000439.1:0-2366 GCA_039822945.1 Pseudomonadota bacterium | reverse complement strand
ACCTGCACAACCAAGCGGGCCCTGTGTACCTGGGCGGCCCGATCACCGGCATCCAGCAACCCATCCACTATGATTTCCGCGCCCGCCGCGACACCCCGAACGACCTTGCGCCAACCCAGTTTTCGGAAATAGGCGCGCAGCTCGTTCGGGGTGTCGCGGCGAGCGCGGAAATCATAGTGCACCGGCTGCTGGATGCCTGTGACGGGGCCCCCCAGATAGATCTTGCCCGCCTGATTGTGCAGGTAGCTCACCGCCGGATGCGCGCTGTCATCAGCGCCAAAGACCATCTCCGCCTCGCGCGCCTTGTTGGGCTCCCAGCGGTCGGTGACGGTCATCGTGCCGAGGATCACGCCCTCCTGGTCGCGCAGCGCGATATCCTGGCCAAGCTCGATCCCCTCGGCAAACGCCTCGGACACATCCAGCGTGATGGGCATGGGCCAAAGCTGCCCGTCTGCGAGCCGCATGTTTTCCACGACGCCGGTGTAGTCGGCCTCTGACATGAAGCCCTTGAGCGGGTTGAAGCCGCCATTCATCAAAAGCTCGAGGTCGCAGATCTGGCGCGGCGACAGATCCCAGCTCGTGAGCTCGGCGGCCTCCAGCTTCATCTTCTGCGCGCTGTCATACGAGACATAGAGCTCCGGGATCGGGGCAAGGTTGTTCTGCATCAGTGTCGTCCTGTCTTGAAAAGGGCTGAGGCCGGTGCCGGCACCGGTCAATTCGGCGTGGAGCGCGTCATATTCGGCGAATTTGCGCGCGAGAAAGGCGTCGATCAGGCGGTTCTTCTCGCCAGCGCCACGGGGGGTGAGGGTGTAGGCCATCCGCGCACGGCGGTCGGTGCTGTTGCGCTCTGTTATCTTGACGAGGCCCGCATCGGTGGCCTCCCGCAGGAGCGTGTTGAGCCGCCCGAGCGAGACACCGATTGCTGCGGCCATCACCCGCTGGGAGGCCTCCGGCGCTGTGTCGAGCTCGCGCAGCAACCGAAAGAGCTGGTCGTCCCGCTCCGTATCAGCCTTGCTGCGTTTCGCCTGCGCCACGGCCATTGCGCGCCTCGTGTTTGTTCACGGGCGAACATATGCCAGTACATGTTTGTTCACGCAAGAACAAATTGCGCGTATGGTTTACTCTGCCGCCTGCAGATCGACGCTGTCGCCCTGCTCGGCGAGAAACCGCTCCGCCTCGAGCGCCGCCTGGCACCCCATGCCCGCGCTCGTGATCGCCTGACGGTACTGCCAGTCGGTGATGTCACCCGCGGCAAAAACCCCGGGGATCGACGTCGCCGTGCTATCGGGCGCGGTCACGACATAGCCACCCATATGGGTTTCGAGCACGTCCTTGACGAGCTCGTTGGCGGGTGCGTGCCCGATGGCCACGAAAAAGCCCTTGCAGGGGATGTCGCTGATCTCGCCTGTCTGGGTGTGCTTGACCTTCACCCCCTCGACACCCGCCGGGTTGTCGGAGCCATAGACCTCCACGACCTCGTGGAACCAGAGCGTCTCGATCTTCGGGTTCTTGAAGAGGCGGTCCTGCAGGATCTTTTCGGCGCGCAGCTCGTCGCGGCGGTGGATCAGCGTGACCTTCGAGGCGAAGTTCGTCAGGAACAGCGCCTCCTCCACGGCGGTATTGCCGCCGCCCACCACGACGATCTCCTGCCCGCGGTAGAAAAAGCCGTCACAGGTCGCGCAGGCGGAGACGCCAAAGCCCTTGTACTTCTCCTCGCTCTCGAGCCCGAGCCACTTCGCGCGGGCACCGGTGGCGAGGATCACGGCATCCGCGATGTACTCAATGCCGCTGTCGGATTGGCAGACAAACGGACGCTGGGAGAAATCGATGGACGAGATAATGTCATGGACGATCTCACAGCCCATGGCCCGCGCGTGGTTTTCCATGCGCACCATCAGGTCGGGGCCCTGCACCTCGGTATCCCCGGGCCAGTTTTCCACCTCGGTGGTGGTGGTAAGCTGCCCGCCGGGCTCAAGACCCTGCACGAGCACGGGCTCCAGCATCGCCCGCGCCGCATAGACGCCCGCGGTATAACCAGCCGGGCCTGACCCGACGATGAGGACCTTCATTCTGCGCTGCTCTGCCATGGGACTCCTCCACCTTGAGGCCCAAAGCTAGGATGCCACCGGGGGGAGCGCAAGGCAGCCACGCTTGGTGACGCGCCGTGTTTGTGGCACATTTTGCGCAATCCCGCCGCGGAGGCCCGTTTTATGGACGAAAAAGACCTCAGCAGGCTCCTCGGGGCCGAACCAGACATCGAAAAGGCGCGCCTTGAGGCCGAGATAAAGCTCGAAATCGCGCGCCTCGATCTCGAACGCGAGCGCGCCGATCGCGAGGAGGCGCGGTTTGCCGCCGAAAGGCGCAAC
>JBCBME010000438.1:0-2370 GCA_039822945.1 Pseudomonadota bacterium | reverse complement strand
CCTGCAGGGTTTCAGCCATGGGAAAGATCAGATCGATCGCAAAGGCCCCGGTGAGCTGGCGCTTCACCCCCGCCGGGTTCGTAAGGGGGCCCAGGATGTTGAAGATCGTCTTGCAGCCGAGCTCTTGCCGGACGGGCATGACGTGCTTGATCGCGGGGTGATGCATGGGGGCCATCATGAAGCCGATGCCCACCTCGTCGAGCGCGCGCTCCACGACGTCGGCGCTCACCATGACGTCGATCCCCATCTGGCCGAGCGCATCTGCGGCGCCTGATTGCGAGCTCAGGTTGCGGTTGCCGTGCTTGGCCACGGGCACGCCTGCACCCGCCACGACAAAGGCGGTCGCGGTGGAGATATTGAGCGTCCCCATCCCGTCGCCGCCTGTCCCCACGATGTCCATCGCGCCCTCGGGCGCGCGCACCGGCACGCATTTGGCGCGCATGACGGCCGCGGCGGCGGCGTATTCAGCGACGGATTCACCCCGCGCGCGGAGCGCCATCAAAAGCCCGCCCATCTGAGCCGGCGTCGCCGCCCCCTCAAAAAGCGCCTCGAACGCGGCCTCAGCCTGCGCACGGGAGAGCGGCCCCTCGGAGGCGGCATAGATCAGGGGCTTCATGGCGTCGCTCATGCGGGGACTTTCAGTGTGTCTAGGAAGTTCTGGAGAAGCTTGTGGCCGTGCTCGGAGGCGATGCTCTCCGGGTGGAACTGGACGCCATGTATCGGCAGGCTGCGGTGTTCGAGCCCCATTATGGTGCCATCCTCGAGCTCTGCGGTGATCTTGAGCGCGTCGGGCAGCGTGGCGCGGTCCACCACGAGAGAGTGGTAGCGGGTGGCCTCAAAGGGGCTTGGGAGGCCGGCAAAGAGCCCTTCGCCCGTGTGATGCATGGTGCCCATCTTGCCATGGACGATGTCATTGTGGCGGAGCACCGTGCCTCCGAATGCCTGACCGATCGTCTGGTGCCCGAGGCAGACCCCCATGAGCGGGGTGCGCGTCTCGGCGGCGGCCTCCACCAGGGCCAGGCAAATGCCCGCCTGATCGGGGTCGCAGGGCCCGGGGCTCAAGAGAATGCCGGTGGCATTCAGCGCCATCGCCTCTTGGACGTCGAGCGCATCGTTGCGCCGCACCACCACATCGGCTCCAAGTTCGCCCAGATAATGGACAAGATTGTATGTGAAGCTGTCGTAATTATCGATGAGCAGCAGCATTTTGAACGTCCCTGCGCAGCAAGAGAATGGGGCTTTCGCGGGCTGCCCCTAACGCGGTATAGATGCAAGCGAGCGCAATGGGGCGTCAAGGCGAAACGCTGCCCGCCCGCGCAGATAAGACGGCAAAGAAAGCGGGACCACCCGCGAGAGCAGATCGGTGAGACGGAGCATGGGACGCGGCATCCTTTTCGGCGCCTTTTGGGGCTTCCTGGTTGGGGCATGCGTTCTCGCGATTGCCTCTCTGATGGGCGAGGCCCCGATCCGCACGGGCGCCGAGGGGCCCGAGGCAGGCAGTTTCGAGGTGCCTGCAGGCACGGAGTTCGATCAGGCGGGCGAAGATGTCCCCGTCACGAGCCCGGCTCTGGAGCCACCGGTGGATGTTGCCACGGACGCCCCGCTCGTGACCGCTCCGGTGGCGCCGCCCACGCCCGCATTGAACGACACTGTCACGCAATCGGCGTCTCGACCCGAGACAGGCGGCAGCCCGGAGCTCGCACAGCCACCAGCGGGCGCGCCCAGCAGCGGCGTCAACCTGAGCGCTGAAGCCGAGAGCGATGGCGCGACACCGGCCCAGGCCCTGCCGGAGCCTGCGGAGGAAGATCCGGTCCGCGCGGATACCGCGCCCGCGCTTCCGCAAGTTGCACCGACACCCGTGGCCCCGACGGCGGAGCCTGCACCTGCGGTGCCCGTTCTGCCCGAAGACAACGAGACGGATGCGAGCGCCGCGCAGGATGCAGATGACAGCTCCGCCCCCCGGACCGCCGTGCTCGATACGTCAAATACCGCCGTGCGCCCAACCGTCTCCACCGGAGGGTTTGGCAATCGCGCTTCTGACGTGACCGTCAATCGCCCCACCGAGGGCACCGTCATCGAGACGGCTGAACCCGCGCCTGCGGAGGAGGCCGCACCCGCCGATCCGCGCCCGCTGGTGCAGTATGCATCCGCCGCGGGCTGGGACGGGCCCGATGATCGCCCGCTCTTTTCGCTCGTTCTGATCGATGAGGCGGCAGATGCGTCGCGCTTTGCGGCGCTGGCGAGCTTTACCGGGCCCATCACCTTTGCGGTGCCTGCGAGCGCGCCCGGCGCGCGTGACGCGATGGAGGCCTACCGCGCGGCAGGCCATGAAGTGGCGCTCTTGGCGGATCTGCCGGAAGGCCTCCGCCC
>JBCBME010000437.1:0-2383 GCA_039822945.1 Pseudomonadota bacterium | reverse complement strand
CTCTGGCGTTGCGCAGACGGGGAAGGGCCGGGGAGCGCAGTCTGCAGCGGGGCCGGAGGCTCCATTTATGCCCCAATCCCTTCACCCCGCTGCCCGTGCCTATGCCGCTGAGGTGTCCGCCGGCACTCTCGACCGCCGCGAATTTCTGACCCGCGCCACGGCGCTCGGTGTCAGTGCCGCGGCCGCCTACGCCCTCATTGGCGCCAAACCCGCTCGTGCCGCCGCTCACGTGCAACAGGGCGGCGAGCTGCGCATTGAATCGACCGTCCGCGCGCTCAAGGATCCGCGGACCTATGACTGGCCGCAAATGTCGAACTACACCCGTGGCTGGCTTGAATATCTCGTGGAATATCAGCGTGATGGATCATTCGAGCCGATGCTTCTGGAACGCTGGGAGGTCAATGACGACGCCACCGTCTACACGCTGAATGTGCGCCCCGGCGTGACCTGGAACAACGGCGATCCGTTCACGGCTGAGGATGTGGCCTACAATATCGCGCGCTGGTGCGAGCGCGACGTGGAGGGCAACTCCATGGCCGCGCGCATGGCCTCGCTCATTGATGACGCCACCAACATGGCCCGCGAGGGCGCCATCGAAGTGACGGACGCGCTCACCGTCGTGCTGCGCCCCGGCAATGCCGATATCACGCTCATCGCGGGCTTCTCGGATTACCCTGCAGCCATCGTGCACCCGTCCTTTGACGGGGAAAATCCGCTCGCCAACCCGGTGGGCACCGGCCCCTACCTGCCCGGTGAGTACACCGTGGGGATCTCTGCCGAACTCGTACGCAACGAGGGCCACACGTGGTGGGGTGAGGGTGCGGCCCTCGACAAGATCACCTACGTGGATTTCGGCGATGATCAGGCCGGGATCTTTGCCGCCGTGGAGGCGGGCGAGGTCGACATGATCTACGAGAGCCTCGGCGATTTCATCATCCTCTTTGACTCGATCGAGTGGGCGAAGTCCGAGGCCGTGACCGCCAACACCGTCTGCATCCGGCCCAACCAGGCTGCCGAGGTGGGCGGGATGACGCCCTATGCCGATGTCCGCGTGCGCCGCGCGCTGGCGCTCGCGATCGACAACCAGACCTGCCTTTCGCTCGGATTTGCCGATAACGGCTCGGTGGCCGAAAACCACCATGTCTCCCCGATCCACCCCGAATATGCGGAGCTTGCACCGGTCATGACCGATCCCGCGCGGGCGGCGGAGCTCATGGCCGAGGCCGGGATGGCCGACTTTGAACACGAGCTCATCTCCATCGATGACGATTGGCGTCGGGCCACGTGCGACGCCGCCGCCGCGATGCTGCGGGATGCGGGGATCCCCGTGCGACGGACCGTGCTGCCCGGGGCAACCTTCTGGAACGACTGGGCAAAATACCCCTTCTCGGCGACAGACTGGGCGCAACGCCCGCTCGGTGTCCAGGTGCTGGCACTGGCCTATCGCTCCGGCGAGGCCTGGAACGAGAGCGCCTTCGCCAATGAGGAGTTCGATGCGCTCCTGGCCGAAGCCACCGCGATCGCCGATGCCGATCAGCGGCGCGAGGTGATGGCCAAGATCCAGACCATCATGCAGGAGGAAGGCGTCGTCGTGCAGCCCTACTGGCGCTCGATCTTCCGCCACACCCGGCCCGACGTGGTGGGGGCAGAAGCGCACCCCACCTTCGAGATCCACGTCACAAAGCTCGGCTTCGCCGCCTAGGCGCGGTCAAAAGGGACGGTGGGCGGGGCGTCTTTGCCGTCAGGCAAACAGCGTCCGCCCGCCGGCCTCAGACGAATTGCTCGCGAATGAGCCGCTCCTCGAGACCGTGACCGGGGTCAAAGAGAATGCGGTGCTCCACCTCGGTCCAGCTCTCGATCTCCACCTTCACCACATCGCGCACATTGCGGCCATCGGCATCGGCCATCACGGGCCGCTTGGCCCCACCGATCACCTCAAAACGCACGGTCGCGCTCTTGGGCAAAAGCGCCCCCCGCCAGCGCCGCGGCCGGTAGGCCGCCACCGGCGTCAGCGCCAGCACCTCAGAGCCGATGGGCACGATGGGCCCGTGGGCGCTGTAATTGTAGGCCGTCGAGCCCGCGGGCGTGGCCACGAGACAGCCATCGCAGGCAAGCTCCGTCATGCGCAGCTTGTCATCGACATAGATCCTGAGCTTGGCCGCCTGCGGCCCCTGCCGGAGGAGAGAGACCTCGTTGATGGCGAGCCGCTCGGTCACCTCGCCCGACACATTCGTAGCGCGCATCCTGAGCGGGTTGATCACCGCCTCCTCTGCCGCCGCCAGCCGAAAGAGGAGGTCATCCTCCCCGAACTCGTTCATGAGAAATCCGACGGTGCCCCGGTTCATCCCGTAGACCGGCACGGGCGATCCCTCCGTGGCGTGGA
>JBCBME010000436.1:0-2396 GCA_039822945.1 Pseudomonadota bacterium | reverse complement strand
CGACAGCATCGCCCGCGGCGAAGAGCCGTGAAGGGAGGAGGGCGGCGCAGCCGCGCTCTTCTGACCAGTCCAAACACATCGAAAGGAAAGACACATGACCGACCACGATGCGGCCTATGACGCCCTGCTTGAAGAGATGCGGGTAAAGCGGGAGGAGGCCCTTCGCGTCGCCCGTGCCGCTCTGCTGCCTCAGCTTCGCACCCTCGGCATCACAATGATCCGCGCGAGCTATGACGGCGAGGGCGACGAGGGCAATGTGGAGGGTGTCGATACGGTCCCCCACGGCATCGACCTCCCCGTCGATCTGGACCATCGGTTCGAGAGTTTCGCGTGGGATGTCGCCTACAACCAGCACCCCGGTTTTGAGAACAACGAGGGCGGCCGGGGTGTCATGACCTGGGACCTCACCGCGGACAGCATCAGCCTCGAGCACGCCTTCCGCTACGTGGACTACACCCTCAGCACCCACGAGGATCTCTGACATGGCACACCCGCTCCACCACGCAGAGAGCTCCGCTCGTAAGTTTGGAGGACAGCCTGCCGACTATCAGGCCGTACATGATTGGTTCGACACCTCCAAAGAGCACCTCGCCCTTTTCACGCACCGCGCCCTCCGCCACCACACGCAAGGCATCTTCGAGGCCGAGCGCCTCTTCGGCCAGAGCCTCACAAACGCGGCGGGGCGAACCATTCCCCTCCGATGGATCGGAGAGCAGCACGTCAAAGAGGATTGTCAGGGACGCATTCCAAGCCTTGCCGAATGGCTGCGGCGGATCCAGCCCGAGGCCTGGATGGCCAACGGGCATATCGACCGCGAGCCCGCTCACCCCTGCGGAGATCCCAAAGCGACCTGGATGGGGGAGGTGGCCACGGGCCGGACGATCCTGGGCCTGAAGGACTGGATGGACGCAAGAGGCGTCGTGCCGGTCTGACGGGATCGCCTTTGGCGCAGAGCCGTGAAGGGCGGAGGGGGGGGTGGGGGAGAGTGCTTGGGTCTTGGTGATCGAGCAGTTTCCGGGACCCACGCCCCTCATTCGTGATATCGTTGCAACCGCGCACGCTCCATGGATTCAGAGCTTTGCGCCAGATTTGGAGACACACCCATGTCCGACAAAGAAACGGCAAAAACCAGCCAGACAGGGAGCGAAGAGGTTCTGAGAAGCCTGCACGGTGCCCTCATCGTCGTGCTGGTTTCACCCTTTGTCATTGGAGCGCTCGCCTGGGGCTCAGACGCCTTCTTCAAGGAAGAGCTCTATCCGATTTCTGGGGACCGCTATGAGGTTGCCCGTGTCATCGACGGAGACACGATCACATTCAAGCAGTTCGACCTGCGAATCCGCCTCTTCGGCATCGATGCGCCAGAGATGGATGAACCGGGCGGGGAGGCGGCACGGAACTTTCTGATCGCTTTGATCAGCACCGGTGATCTGCTGTCTGATTTCATCGAGGAGGACCGCTTCGACCGCTTGGTCGCGCGGCTCTACCTGCCAAACGGCCAGGACGTCAGCGCCCTCATGATCGAAGCCGGGCACGCCAAGGAGTTCTGCCTCTACTCGGGCAACCACTACGGCACATGCGGTGACAGCGATGCCTGAAGCCGAGCGCATCACCCGGGCCCTCGGAGGCCAGTGGCAGCGGGGCAGGGGCATCGCACCCTGTCCCATCTGCCAGCAGGAGCGCCGCTCTGATCAGCGGGCGCTCTCGATCACCCAAGGAAGGTCCCGCACCCTCTTTCACTGTCACAAGACGGGCTGCGATGTCTTTGGAGAGCTGCGCCGCCGCGGCATCCTCGACCTGCGCCCCGCCCGCCCAGACCGGCGCTCTGAGCCTCCCACGCCACCGGTAGAGGACAGGACCCGTCTGCAGCGGCTCTGGCGCAGCGCCAAGCCCATCACGGGCACGCTCGGCGAGCGCTATCTGCGCGGCCGCGGGATAGACCTGGAGGGTCGGACCGTAGAGACGCTGCGGTTTCATCCCGCACTCTACTACAACCCGAATACCCGGTTGCCCGGGCTGCTCGCCGCCGTGACAGACAGGGAGGGGGAGCTGCAGGGTATCCACCGGACGTTTCTGGCAACGGACGGTTCCGGGAAGGCGGAGGTCACGCCCAGCCGGCGGATGCTCGGGCGCATGACCGGAGGCGTGGTGCGCCTTGGCCCGCCAGGAGCCGTCATCGCCCTCGCGGAGGGTCTCGAGACGGCCCTCTCCGTCTGGACCCGCTCGGGCATCCCGTGCTGGTCAGCCCTCTCCGCTGCCGGCATCCGTGGCTTCGATCTTGATCTGCTGCCGCCAAACGCAGCGCTTCTCATCGCGGCGGATCACGACGAGACGGGCTGGCTTGCGGCGCTCGCTCTTCTCGCCCGCGCGCGCCAAGCCGGCAAGGCCGCGGCGGTTGT
>JBCBME010000435.1:0-2411 GCA_039822945.1 Pseudomonadota bacterium | reverse complement strand
GCTTACGCAGCCAGAGCAACCGGAGCACGATTGTCGTTTGCAATTGTACTGTTCGGGCCGGTACGGTGGCACCCCGCCGAGACAAAGCTAACCCCTTTAGACGTCCGTCGATCCTATTTCGGCCCCATCTTCCCGCAAACGACAGGAGTGTTGGTGGAGCCGCCGGGTACCGCCCCCGGGTCCGATCCGCTTATTACGAGCGCGTTTATGTCCATAGTTCTTGCGAACACCCGAGATATAGGCGGCCTTTGTGCGCCTTGCAATTCTCCGATGGTGCGCGCGCCCTGAATTCAGACATCTGGGTTGGGGGCGGGCATGCCTACTTCAAGCGGGTCGGTTGAGAAGTATCAGGGTCACAGCGAGCGCAATTTCGATCCCGCCAAAGACGGCGACTTTTGCAAAGGGCGGGTTGTCGAACACGAGCGAGACAACACGGCCAAGTGCGGCGCCAACGAAAGCGATGCCAATGAAGAAAAAGGCCTCTTTTTGCTGGGTCGCGAGCGCGTAGGCACCGAGCACCACGAAGAGCCCTCCGACGGAGGCGCGCATCTCGCTCAGCCCCATCGTCGACGTCGTCGTGGCCAGATCGAGCGCACCGAGCGTGTAGCGCGGCGCAAGAAAGCCGAACGCTCCGAATGCAATCGTCAGAAGGGCGCAGATATTGCTGAGTATCATCGGGCGGCTCCGTTGTGGTCTCGTGCGTCTTTAACGCGAGCGGTGCCGTGTCGGATCACATCGAGCAACGTCTTTGAGGTCTGGTGGACGGACGCGGCCGAAAAACCCTCGTGACTTGAGCTGGGTCAAGGTGGAGCGATTTCCAAAGCTGCAAGGTGGCCGCAGGGTCGCGCAACTTCGCGCATGACGCCCAGGATTGGGGGAAATGTGTTTACGGATTCCAACAGCACACCCTGTGTGAGTGCCCCTGTGAAGCGACATGCCCCGCATGCGGCTCGGCCATTGGAGCCGCGACGGCGAGAACTTGTGGCCGACCTGGCAACGCTTGCGCTGAAGCGACTTGCGAGTGCAGCAGCGGAGGCAAGGGCGAAGTCTGAAACGAAGGATGTGGACGCTCTGTGCGAGGCCTTGTTGTCCTCCGACGCAGGGGCGGGAGCGGCCTATGCCCAGCGGTTGCTGGCGCAAGGTATCAGCAGGGACGAGGTCATCGCACGCACCCTGCCAGCTGCGGCAATTGAGCTCGGGCGGCATTGGGATGAAGATGCGCTCTCGCTCTTTGACGTGACGTTGGCCTCGGTGCGGCTGCAAGGGTTGCTCCGGCAGATCTCCGAGGGAAACAAGGCTCCTTTGACGGAGGGGGCGTCTGTGATCGTGGCCACAACACCAGGGGACGACCACAGTTTCGGCGCGCGGGTCGCGGCCGAACGCCTGCGCGCCCATGGATGGAGAGTGACTCTACTGATGGGGCTCTCTCAAGATGAGATCATGTCACGGGTGGCAACCGCGGAGGCAGATGCCGTCGCGCTCTCGGCGGCCGGTGAGCATGCGGCCCGAGCGCTGGAGGCCCTCATCACGCGACTTCGTCAGGGTCGCCCAGATCTACCGATCCTGGTCTGTGGGCAGATCGTGGCGCACTGTCCCGATGCTGCGGCGGTCGCTTTGGCCGATGGCGCCGCAGCGGATTTCAACCATGCCGAGATGCTGCTTTTGCGTCTGGCGAAGGCCGACGCCTAGAGCCAGATTGTGCGCAGAACGTTGAGCGCCATGGCCTCGATCTGTGCGTCGCTGTGGTCTTCCAGCGCGTCTGCCGCGCGGCCGCCGTGGAATGCCATGAGAGTTGGGGTATCGTTTGTCTGGCCGATATTGACCCACGTGGCAAAGTGCGCGGGATCTTCGCCAAGATAGCCGAAGGCGTGCAGAGACGTGTCCCAAAACGGAGTTTCGAAACGCAAGAAGACCTTTGAGAGGTGGCCCATGCCCAGGCTTGAGATGGCCTCCAGCTGGGGCGCGGGGAGGGCTGGGGCAAACGTGATCGCATCGGACTTAAGAACGCCGAGCGGGACCGTCACCAGGGCGGCATCAAAGGCGCGCCGTGCGCCGCGAAAGGAGACCGTGACGCCGCCGCCCGGGACCCAATCGAAGCGCGTGACCGGTCGGTTCAAAAGCACCTCGTACTCGCCTGCGAAAGCAGGAAGGAGGCTCGCGTAGCCCTGCGGGAACGTGACTTCTTCCCCGCCGAAGTCGTAACCCTCGTCGAAGGCGTCCGGAGAAAGGTCGTCGAAATCCGCACCATAGGCCTGTGAGATCTCAACCTCCTGCGCGCTCCGGGGCAGGAACGGGAGGAGGCGTCTGCGTCCGTTGGCGTTGAACATCTTGATGGCGGACCAATCCGTCGGGCGCATCTCTGTACTGGTGCGCCGCGCGATGTCCGTCAGGGGGTTGTCTTCGATACCGTG
>JBCBME010000434.1:0-2426 GCA_039822945.1 Pseudomonadota bacterium | reverse complement strand
CCACCACCTTGTGCTTCGGAGCTGCGAGGCGCGTGTAGCCCTCGGGCCAGGCCCAGCGCATCTCATCCCAGCGGTAGGATTGCGCGCAGGTGACGTCCTTGGCGAGGTCGAGCCCTTCGAGCCCCGGGAAGGCGCGGGCGGCCTTGAGCATGGCCTCGATGTCAAAGTTGCCGTCCGGGTCATGGGCGAGCGCAACGTGGGGCGCGCCCTGATTGCGGATGGCGCGGGTCAGACGGCGCGTGTCGATCCCTCCAATGCCGATGCGACCGCGCTTGGCCAGCCAGCCGTCGAGCCGCTCCGCCGCGCGCCAGTTCGACGGATCGGTGATGTCCCATTTCACCACCATGCCAGCGGCGACAGGGTCGGCGGTCTCATCATCGTCGGGGTTCACGCCGACATTGCCTACATGTGGAAAGGTGAAGGTGACGATCTGCCCGGCGTAAGACGGATCGGTCATGATCTCCTGGTAGCCGGTCATGGCGGTGTTGAAGCAGAGCTCTGCCTCCGTCTGTCCTGTCGCGCCGAAGCCTGCGCCGTAAAAGATCGTGCCATCTGCAAGGACAAGGCAGGCGGTGGGCTTGGCGGGTGAGGACATCGGGCGCTCCTGGCTCACGGGGCGCAGCTCATCCAAGAGGCGGAGTTCTGCGCGGCGGGCAAACTTGTGCGGGAGTAGAAAAGTGCCGCAGGAGGGTCAAGGCAGGGGCGCGTTGTTTTTGGCTCAGACGCCGCTTATATCCCCGCTTCAACCAACAAGATGATGAGGCCCCCCGATGGAGCTGCGTGACCGCCTGAAATCCGGCGTCAAAGACGCAATGAAAGCCAAAGACACCGCACGGCTGAGCACGCTGCGGCTGATCAATGCTGCGCTCAAGGAACGAGACATCGTTTCACGCTCCGAGGGCCGCGGCGACGAGGTGGGCGAAGACGAAGTGCTCGCGCTCCTCGGAAAGATGGTCAAGCAGCGTCAGGAAAGCGCGCGTGTCTACGAAGAGGGCGGCCGGATCGAGCTCGCGGAGCGGGAACTCGACGAGATCAAGATCATCGAGGACTACCTGCCGCGCCAGCTCACCGAGGATGAGACCGAGGCCGCGATTGCCGAGGCCATTGAGACCGTGGGCGCCGAAAGCCTGCGCGACATGGGTGCCGTGATGGGCGCCCTGAAGGCAAAGTTCACCGGTCAGATGGATTTCGGTAAGGCGGGCCCGCTCGTGAAGGCACGGCTAGGTTAGGCTCAGGCGAAGGACTTCGCCGCGGCAAGGCGCGTCTGGAGGTCTTCAAAGAGCTCCAGACGCTCGTCCTCACTCAGGAATGCGCCAATCTCCACCTCTCTGCCCGCACCGCGCAGCGTGACGTAGTGGGGGCAACGCGGATTGGTCTCATGCATCTGGACGCTCACCCAATGGGTGTTGCAGTGCCAATCCTGTGCGGGCCCGCGCGGGTTTTCCCGGTGCAGGTGGCAATCGTCGTGGGAGATGGACAAGACCTCGCTCATCTGCGCGTCCCGATAGTTGCGCTGCACGAGAAGCCAGAGCGCGCCGATGGTGAGCAAGATGAAGGGCAGCATCCACCACAGCGCCGACGTCCCCAAGACAGACAGAAGGGGAATCGACCAGAGCGAGATCGTGGCGCCCATGAAGAGCACGAAGCCCTTCTGC
Organism: Pseudomonadota bacterium; assembly: GCA_039822945.1. GTDB lineage: Bacteria > Pseudomonadota > Alphaproteobacteria > Rhodobacterales > Rhodobacteraceae > Shimia_B. The sequence goes on along the minus strand of JBCBME010000434.1, from coordinate 771 downwards.
GACATCGACCGATGCGGCCAGAGCTCCAGCTCGTCCGTCTCTGCATCCGGGGTCGTCCAGCGGTAGGGCATGCGTCGTCCTAGAGAAAGAAAGGGCCCGGCGTGATGCGGGCCCTTTTGGTGTTAGTTTTTGCTGCGCCCGGATCAACCTTGTGCGTGGGGCGGTTTGGGCAGGGTGTCCTCCCATTCCTCCACGGTCGGGTAGCGGTGCGGATCCTTGTCCCACTCTTCCTGCTTCGGGAGCGTCTCGAACGTGTGCTCCGGCGGCGGGGAGGGCAGGGTCCATTCCAGCGTATCGGCCCACTCGTTCCACGGGTTGTTCTCGGTCACACGGCGCCCGGCAAAGACGGTGTAGGCCATGATCCCGATGAAGAAGAGGAACGAGGCAAAGGAGAGGAACGCGCCGATGGACGACCAGTAGTTCCAGTACGCGAAGGCCTCCGGGTAGTCGATATAGCGGCGCGGCATGCCCTGGCGGCCCAAGAAGTGCTGCGGGAAGAAAGTCAGGTTCGTGCCGATGAAGAACATCCAGAAGTGCAGGTGGCCTGCCCATTCGGGATACATGCGACCCGACATCTTCGGGATGTAGAAGTAGCAGCCCGCAAAGATCGCGAACGCCGCCCCGATGGCCATCACGTAGTGGAAGTGCGCCACCACGTAGTAGGTGTCGTGATAGGCGCGGTCGACGCCCGCCTGGGAGAGCACGATGCCCGTGACACCGCCCACGGTGAACATGAAGACGAAGCCGATGGCAAAGACCATGGGTGTCTTG